>CAJABS010000164.1 GCA_903938075.1 uncultured Chloroflexota bacterium
GTGGATGCCAAAACGGACATGCTCAAGATGTCGTACGTCGACAATAAAGACGGCACCTATGACATACAGTGGATCGGCGAGGTGAGCGGCACGTATGCAATCCACATCACCATCGACGGACTGCACGTTACAGGGTCACCCACGGAGCTCAAGCTTCTGCCGGCCAAGCCCGAGGTTCGCATGTGCGAGGTGAGCGGCGGCCTGAAGGCGGCGGTCGCCGGCACTCCGGTCGTCGTGAATGTGCTCTGCAAGGATCGTTTCTCCAACCCGACGCTGCCCGGTTCGTCGCTCTCGTTCGGCATCGCGATCGCGCTGCCGGCGGCCGCGCCCGAGAAGGACGAGAAGAGCAAGAAGAGCAAGGAGAAGGAGGACAAGAAGAGCAAGGAGGAGACTACGGGCGCCGAAGGCGAGAAGGCAAAGAAAGGTGATAAGTCGGCAGAGTCCTCAAATTGCGAGAAGTCGGGCGAGGCCTTTCATGGCGAGTCGATGTACTTTGAGGGTAATTGGAGGGCAGAGGGCGAGTACGAGATCAAATACATCGCCGAGAAAGCGGGCGACTTTGAGCTGCACCTCTGGTGCGATACGGACGGTAACGGGAAGCGAGAGAAGCTTCCGGGGTCGCCTTTCATGTTGCACGTGGTCGCGGCCAAGCCGAGCGCCTCGGGCTCCCGGATCATCGGTGCCGACTTGGTCCTGGACGCCCCCTCTGGGAGCACCATGGGCACGGCGCTCACGGCGGGCAACCGTCTCGAGCTGGGCATCCAGCTTCGCGATCCTTACAGCAATCCTTGCGCTGCACCGGGGCGCACACGCGGCGGCACGCAAGCCGTCACTGAGAGCAAGACCGAAGTCGACGAGGAGGCGGCCAGCAGCCCCACGCGCAGGGGCAGCACGAGCCCGCCCCGCAGAGGCTCCTCTGGCCGCCTCAAATCAGAGGAACTAGGCGGTTATAAGGACAAGGGGGGCGCCTCGACCACTGAGGGCACGTCCTACGAGGAGGGCGTCACGGCGAAACTCGTGTGTCAACCCGCTTCGGGCCCGCACGAAGAGCTGTCGCTCACCGACAAGCTCAAGCCGGGCGATCAAATCGGCACCTTCACCCTGGGATACGAGTTGCACGTGGCGGGGCAGTACAAGGCGCACCTGATGCTCAACGGGCAGGAGATCAACGGCTCGCCCGTGCGCTTCACGGTGAAGGCCGACAAACCCTCTGGCCGCCTCTCAACGCTGCAGGTGCCTGACAAGCAGCCCACAATGCATGAGGAGTACGAGTTGCTCCTCATCGCCGAGGACAAGTTCTCGAATAAGCTCGACCGCGGCGGCGCCAACGTGCAGGCGCGCGCTCTCGGGCCCTCTGTGACCAACGCGGCGACCTCCACGGACTACAATGACGGTACCTACGGCATAAAGTTCACCGCCGGGGCGGTGGGCGAGTACCGCGTGGAGGTGCGATTGGACAACGTCAAGATCAAGGGCTCGCCGCACGTGATCATCTTCACCGGCAAGAAGGGCGATGAGGGCGTGAAGATCACGGGCACGGCTGCCGTAGCGAGCGACGCCGATATGCACGATCTATCAGATCCTTGAGAGGGATGGGATCCCGGCAGACAATTACACAACACAAGCACAAAACACGCACAAAACAAGCAACGGAGCTTCTGCCTTCTGGAATATTGCGAAATACAATACACGGAACCTCACGAGCAATAATTGAGTGGAGCCCCCGGGACCCCGGGAGCGAGTACTGGTACTTTCCCCGGCCGGGAACGGCGGAGCCGGACCTGCGAGCCGGTGGTGGAGCGGAGCGCGCGCGGGGTGGGACCGCGAAATAAATGACTTTGCACTTTCTGAAAACTCTGTATATAAATATATTGACGATTTTTGACGATCGGCATTCGAACGCTACGTGCGGAAACGGATCGAATTGAA
>CAJABS010000165.1 GCA_903938075.1 uncultured Chloroflexota bacterium
CCCTGGCCAATCGTTGGGATCGCCATGACGAGACCGCCGAGTGTTCCAGCCAACACCGCATCGGCGCCAGCGAGCGAGGCCCCGAGTCCGGCGGTGAGACCGAAAGTGAGTCCGAGGAGAAGGTGGCGACCAATGAAGCGCGCAAGGATTGACTCGAGCACTTGTCGTGATCGATGAATCGATGCGCCACTTGAGCGTGGCAGGAAGATGTTCAGCACGCTGATGTAGTCAGGGTTTGCAGAGAGGATCACGCCGAGTCCAATCGCAAGGATGACCGGCCCGAGTGCCGCCACTGCGCCAGCGGCGATATTCGCAATGTTCGCCTGCACTTCGCCCGCCGCACTACGGATGAGGGTAAGGGCCTCCGTTGCAATCGGAACAAGATCAATCTGAATGCCGAGCGAACGAAGGAGCTCACTTGGACGGGCGATCAGTTGTCCGATCTCCGCACTCGTTGGCGGCGCTGCTGACACGACCACGCTGAGCGAAGTTGCCAGCGCGAAGACGAGCTCCGCGATGATCACGAGCACAGGGATTGCACCGAGCACCCAGACCAGGATCACGGCGCGACGTCGAGCCATCCCGCGACGCGCCAGCGCGTCGATCGGTGCGTCCGCAAGCGTTGCAAGGAGCCAGCCTGCGATCAGGGCGGCGATCAGGGCGCTTTGCGCGCTCACGAGCGCGGCGATCTGCGCCAGTCCTGCACCAATGAGGAGCACTGCGGCACTCGCGAGCGCCGCCCACGCGAGCGCCTGGACGATCGGTGGCCATGCGCGCGGACTACCGAGTGGCGGAAGGTTCATTGGATCAGGCTAGCGCACTCCGGACCACATCTAGAGGGAGTGCGATCGCTTCGGCGCTGTTCACGCCAACCATGCTCTCCGCCGCGATCATCGCATCCAAAATCGCCTCTTCCGTAGCGTCCGCCGTTGCCTCAAAGAGTGGTGAGATATGCGCGTTGATCAGCATCTCTACACCCTGACTAAACGGCGCGACGGGCTCCAGATCTTCCGGAGGTAGGTTCGCGTTCGCCGTAGAGAAGCTCAAGACCAGATCACCCGATGAGTGTTCGCCCACACCACCCACACGCGCGATCCCCATCACGGCGCGCTGCGCGAGGCGATCAAGCTGCATCGGAAGTAGTGGTGCGTCCGTGGCCACGATCACGATGATGGAGCCTGCGCCGCCGCGCGGATCGTCAGGGGCTGACGCTGGCGGAGTCTCTGTTGGCGTGACTTGTGGCGCGGCCTTCCACGGGAGCGGGTATTTCGCGGTGTCCAGCACGCCCCCTTCGGCGCCAAGTACGCGTCCAGCAATGGTGAGTCGATGGCGTCGGCCATGGTTCGCCTGCACGAACACGCCCACGGTGTATCCGCCGAGTTCTGCAGGAAGGGTGCGGCTTGCGGTGCCGTTACCACCCTTGAATCCGTGACAGATCATCCCCGTGCCACCGCCCTGGTTGCCACGCGGCACCGGTGCACCAATAGGGAGTGTGGCGGCG
>CAJABS010000166.1 GCA_903938075.1 uncultured Chloroflexota bacterium
ACTTCTGACGATCCGGTGAAGGTGATGCCAGAGACATCAGGGTTCTCTTGCAGCTCTGCGCCAACGCTTTCGCCTGGCCCCATCACCATGTTGAAGACGCCCGCAGGAATACCTGCGTCGCTAATGGCTTGCGACAGCAACACCGCCGAGAGCGGCGCATCGGACGATGGCTTCAGCACGACCGAATTGCCGGCAACGAGTGCCGCGCCAACTGGACCGCCCATCAGGGCGAATGGGAAGTTGAATGGGCTGATCACGGCCCACACGCCGTACGGCTTGAGGACGGTGGTCGTCTCGACCTTTGCATCACCAAGGTTCCCCATGGTGTGGACGTACCCCTTATTGCGCTCAACCTCACTCGCGTAGATGCGGAAGAAGTCGGCCGTCTCTTCGACGTCGCCGAGCGCCTCGAGGCGATTCTTTCCTACCTCAATAGAGAGGAGTGCGGAGTAGAGGAACTGTCGCTCACTGATCAGCTCTGCCGCCGCGCGAATCAGCGCGACGCGCTCCTGCCATGGGCGCTTTGACCAGGCTGGGTACGCCGCCTTTGCTGCAGCGATCGCCGCCTTGGCGGTGCTGCGATCACCCTTACTAAAGGTGCCGACAACGCTGCCATCAATTGGAGACTTCTTGACAAAGGTGTCGCCTGCGGTGGACCAGCTGCCGTTGATGAAGTTGCCGTGCGCGCTACCCATGAGTGCGCGCGCCTCCTTGAGGCCAGCCTCGTACCCGATGTGGATCTCCTCGTTAGAGTCGTTCAGGGTCGCGTACGTGATCTTCAACTTCTCAGCCATGGGTCCATCCTTACTTGTGCGGCGCACATACGGTGCGCCATCGCGCAGAGTCTACCGCGCGGCGGCGGCCCGGCACGAGGGGCAGCGCCCCTGGAGCGAGAGGTGGTCGAGGTCGGCGGCGTAGCCGGTGGCACGCTCAATCGCGGCGAGGATCGGTTGCGCGAGGTCGGCATTGAGTTCAACCTCCGCACCGCACCCCTGGCAGTGCACGTGACCGTGGGCAACCACCTCCTCTAAGTGGTAGGTCTCGCGGCCATCGACCCCGTGGTGATGGGTCGCAAACCCGAGTTCTTCGAGCAGATCGAGGGTGCGATACACGGTTGAAGGGGTGGCCGAGGGGTCGGCCGCACGCACGCGCTCCACCAGTTCGGCCCCGGTGGCATGACCATCGGAGGCGGCGAGCACGTCGGCGATCAGCTGCCGCTGCTCGGTCCAGCGCTGGCCGCGCGCCTGCACCGCCGCCTGTAGGCGGGTGGCGAGCGTCCCTGTTGGTTCAGATGCAGAAGCCATCTCGGGCAGGATACGGGATGGCTTATTGCAACGTGTTGCGATAGACTCACTGGGTGACCTGGCAGCTGTTGCTGGGCTAACGGAGGTTGAGCATGTATCCCCAGCTACACATTCCTGACGGGTTCCTCTCACCGCAGATCTCCCTTCTGTTGTGGGTCGCCACTGCGGTCCTGATTGGGATTGCCGTGCGAAAGACGAGCCGCACCGATGTGCGACTGATTGCGTCGCAGCCAATCCTGATGGGGGTGCTCGGCGCCTTCATCTTCGCTGCGCAGATGTTCAACTTCCCTGTTGCGACGGGCACGAGCGGCCACCTGCTCGGCGGAGTGCTCGCCGGCTATCTGCTTGGCCCGTGGGCCGGCACGATTGTGATGGCGACGGTGATTGGCATTCAGGCACTTCTCTTCCAAGATGGCGGCCTCTTGGTGCTGGGCGCCAATATCTTCATCATGGGAGTGATCGGCACACTTGGTGGTTCGTATCTCGCTCGCGGCATTGGTGCCGTGCTCGGCGGTAGCCGCGGTGCAAGTATTCTCGGTGCGGGCGTTGCCGCCTGGCTTGCCGTTGTAGCTGCCGCTGGGTTCACCACACTACTGCTTGGCCTCTCCGGCACCACCGACATTTCAGTTGGGTTGCCCGCCATGCTCGGCGTGCATGCCCTCATCGGCATTGGCGAAGCACTCATCACCGTTGCTGCACTCACCTTCATCGCGCAAACGGCTCCAGACATTTTGGCAGGAGTGAGCGCACCACGAAAAGCATCACCGGTACGTCGCCTGGCAACTGGCGTGGCGATCGCTGGTGTGGTGGCGACGCTTGCAAGCTTTTTCGCATCCGCTGATCCCGATGGCCTAGAGGCTGTTGCAGAAGAGCTCGGTTTCTTGGATGCAGGTCTCTCGGCACCGTTTGAGCTCTTCCCGGATTACACGATCCCAGGGCTTGATGGAACCGCATCGACAGTGGTTGCTGGCTTGCTCGGCGTCATTGTGGTGATTGGCGTGCTACTAGCCCTCGGCCGCCTCGCGCGGAGCCGCGCTAAATCGTAGCCGTAGAGCCACGCGGCGTTGGGCGTGACGCTCGTGCTGCAGTTATCACGACGCTCGCCTTTGTCACGGCCGTTGCACTCCTGCCGCCAGGCTCGTATCTGGCGCTACTCCTCGCCTGGTTGCTGTTGACGTTTGCGGGTGCACTCCTTGGCATCAGCCCAGGGCACCTCGCCCGGCGTGGACTCGTCGCCTTGCCGTTTGTTGTTGCCGCCGTGCCAATCGTCTTCCTTCGCAACGACGAGCTGCTCTGGGCTGGCAGCATCGGTCCGCTCACCATGCAGATCTCGGGTGCGGGGCTGCGCATCGCGCTGACCGCACTGCTGAAGGCGTGGATCAGCGTTCAGGCCTCGGTTCTCCTCTTGGCGCTGGCGAGTCCCCCCTCAATTGTCACTGCCCTCCGCCGCATGCGACTCCCCGACGTGA
>CAJABS010000167.1 GCA_903938075.1 uncultured Chloroflexota bacterium
GGCGTGCAGTTCCCGCCGCAGGTCTTGGGTTCGGTTCCTTACGTGGTCACGATCATTGTGGTCGCAGGACTAGTGGGACGTGTACGTGGACCAGCGTCGGCTGGTCGACCGTATGACCAGGGATAAGGAGCGGCGAGCATGGCGTCAGTTGGACTCTTTCGGCTGCCTGAGGCGGGTTTGACCCCACGAGTGGCGCCGCTCGGCACGGCCAAAAAACCACTCCCAATCATCATTGATTGCGATCCTGGGCTAGATGACGCATTGGCAATTGCCTGCGCCGTTGTGCGACCAGAGTTGAAGCTTCTCGCAGTAACGAGCGTTGGTGGCAACGCGGATGTTCGTCATTGCACGGAGAACGCACTGCGCTTGCTGCAGCTCTACGGTGCCGCAGACGTGCCAGTTGCTGAGGGTGCGGTCGGTCCGCTCTCTGGGCCCCTTGAGCGCGCAACTGAGATTCATGGCGCAACAGGGCTCGGTTCGACAACGATCCCAGCAGCAGCTCGCAAGGCAGATCCGGAGGGAGCGGTCGCCCTCATGGCGCGAACCCTTGCTGCCTCCGCGGAGCCGGTTGTCCTGGTGCCGATCGGCCCACTCACGAACATCGCGCTGCTCATTCGTTCGTACCCACACCTCGCGCCAAAGATTTCGCACATCTGTCTGATGGGCGGTTCGGTGGGCGAGGGGAACTCTTCTGCCTCGGCGGAGTTCAACATCTATGCCGATCCAACCGCTGCAGAGATCGTCTTTAACAGTGGCCTGCCAATCACGATGATTGGCCTCGACGTCACGCATCATGCGATTCTTGACCGCTCCATTCTCGAGCGCTTCGCGGCACTCCCTGGTACATCAGCGAAAGTTGCTTCGGAGCTGCTGAAATTTTCCTTTGATCGATCCGCAGCATGGGGCCAGGGTGAGAAGATGGCTATTCACGACGCCGTGGCGGTGCTCCATCTCGCTATTCCAGACCTCGTTGGCGTCTCGCGCTATCACGTTGTCGTTGATTCGACACAGGGGCCGGCGCGAGGCCGCACCATCGGCGACGCGAATCCATATCGCCTGAAGCGCGACAAGTTGGAGTCGAATTGCGACGTAGGTCTAACGATTGATAGCAAGCGATTCGCAGACGAAATGGTGGATATCTACTCAAAACTGCCATGAGCGAGCTGAAGCCGAATCCGCTTCCGCTCTCCACGCCGTTCCCGCCGTCGCCACGTCGCGCGCCACTCGGCACCGTGGCGAAGCCGCTACCGATCATCATCGACTGCGACCCAGGTCATGACGATGCGATGGCGCTCGCCGTTGCGTTTGCCCGCCCAGAGCTAAAGGTGCTCGGCGTGACGGCCGTCGCCGGCAATGCGTCACTGCCGAAGACCTACGAGAACCTGCGCCGCACCTTGGCTCTGCTTGGTGCAAATGACGTTCGCGTTGCCGCTGGTGCCGATGTGCCACTCGTGCGACCACTCTGGGTCGCTCCGTACGTGCACGGGGATTCAGGGCTCGATGGTGCAGAGTTGCCAGAGCCAACAGGTGTTGAGCATGCCGCGGGCGCCGTTGACCTGATTGCAACACTGCTGCGCGAGTCGAGCGATCCGGTGACGCTTGTGCCGCTTGGCCCACTGACGAACATCGCCATCCTGCTCCGCGATCACCCCGAGCTGAAGCCAAAGATCTCACACATCTGCTGGATGGGCGGCGCGATCGCCGAGGGGAATGTGACCGCATCAGCGGAGTTCAATTCGTACGTAGACCCTGATGCTGCAGCGATTGTCTTCGCCGCAGGAATCCCGATCACGATGGTCTGTCTCGACGCAACGCACCGTGCCCTCACTGGCGAAGTGGCGATGAAGCGACTCGATGCTGCTGGGATGCTCCCGGCAAAGATCTTCGCCGACCTGCTGCGCTTCTACGCCATCTTCCATAAGGACCGCTATGACTGGCCAGCATCCGCCGTACATGATGCTGTGGCGGTCGCGCACCTTGCGGTGCCGAACCTCTTGGCGCTCGTGCATGCCGCCGTTGACGTTGAGCTTGGCGACCTTGCACGCGGCCGCACGATTACCGACTGGTATGGCGATCGCTTGAAGCAGCGCGGACGCACTCCCGACGTGGATGTGGCTGTTGGCGTGGATGCAGATGCATTTGACCGCGTCCTCGTCGACGCGATCCTCTCCTTCAAGTAGCGCTAGACCCGGTCGCGGAGCTCCGCGAGTAGGCCGGGGATCGCCGCCGCAATCTCTGCAGCGGTACGTTCGTATTCGGATGGCGGATAGCCCCACGGATCATCGAGATCGCGACCGACAGCCGTTGGATCAAAATCCCTGATCAAGCGAATCTCTGGTTGTCGATCTGCCATGCGGATGGTGGAGCGCCCGTTGCGAAGGTTGGCCTGGTCGGCGGCGAGCACAAGGTCGAGGGTCGCTGCCATGGTTGGGGTGAAGAGGCGCGCCTCGTGAGTGCTTCGCAGGCCCCGTGCGCTCAGAATGGCGGCGCTGTTGGTATGCATCCCCTCGCCGGCATGCTCGTCGGAGGTGCCGGCGCTTGAGATCGTCACGCGCCCAGCGAGGAGCGGGTCGGCGTTGATCGCCGCCTCAATGAGGACCTCGGCGAGAGGGGAGCGGCAGATGTTGCCGTGGCAGAGGGTAAGGATTCGCAACATCCTCGGAGCCTAGCGGATCGCCCCCTTGGCGGGCGCTGGCCCCGGAGTGCGTGGGGGAGCCCCGTTCGGTATCCTATGCAGAGGCACGGCGGGGTAGCTCACCGGTAGAGCAGGGGATTCATAAGCCCTTGGTAGCAGGTTCGATTCCTGCCCTCGCTACCACGCACCATTGTGGAAGACGGAGAACGGAGGGAACCTAATGATTCCAAAGGCTCTGCGCAATGGTGCGGTCATGTTGATCCTGCTCCTGGGTACGGTCGTGCTCCTGAGCAGCGTCCTCCTCACCCCTGTGCCAGCCGCCACAAAGGACTACTCGGCATTCTTGGCTGAAGTCCGCGGCGGCAGCGTCGCCTCTGTGGTGCAGCAGGAGCAGATCCTCACCGTCACCAAGGTCGGCACCCCACCAGACACCTACCAGGTGCAGGTCCCTACGCAGTTGACCGATGTCTACAACGATGTCCGCGCCGCCGCTACGGCTGGCGGCCGCAACCCCGACAGTGTGACGTTTGGCGCGAAGAAGCCTGACGACTCCGGCCAGCTCTTTAGCTTGCTGATCAGCGCCCTTCTACCGGTGCTTCTGATCGGCGGACTCTTCGTCTTCATGATGCGAAGCGCGCAGGGGCAGAACAATCAGGCGATGGGCTTCGGCAAGAGCAAGGCGAAGATGTTCATTGCAAACAAGACCCCCGTCACCTTTGCCGATGTCGCAGGCGTCGAGGAGGCGAAGGTTGAGCTGGAAGAGGTCGTTGAATTCCTGAAGTTCCCAGA
>CAJABS010000168.1 GCA_903938075.1 uncultured Chloroflexota bacterium
AAGGGCGTCAGCGATGTCATCACGGTGCCTGGCATCATCAACCTCGACTTCGCCGACGTGCGCTCCATCATGCGCGACGCAGGCTCCGCACTCATGGGCATCGGTCGTGCCAGCGGTGAGAACCGCGCCACCGCCGCCGCCGAGATTGCCATCGCCTCGCCACTCCTCGAAGTCGACATTCAGGGCGCCACTGGCGTGCTGATCAACGTCGCCGCATCCGCCACCGTTACCCTGCATGAGGTGAACGAGGCGATCAACCACATCACGGCACGTGCCGACGACGAGGCGAACATCATCTTCGGTACCTCGCTCGACGAGTCGCTCGGTGATGAGATTCAGATCACCGTCATCGCCACGGGCTTCTCGGCCGAGCGACAGGGTTCAGCCTCTAGCGCACGTGCCCCGTACCGCGCGACGGACAGTGGCGCATGGAGCCTGCGTGACGACGGCGTAGCCGTGCAAGAGGCACCCGTGTCGAGCTTCACCTATACGCCAACGCCAGCGCCTGAGCCAGCCCCTGTCGTCTTTGAAGACGCTGCAGGCGAGCCGGCTCCAGTGGTCGCCCCCCAGCCAGAAGAGGTTGATTCAGGCGATCTCGAGATTCCAGCGTTCCTTCGACCGCGCAAGCGCATCTTCTAGTTGCTGGGGGTAACCCCAGACGATGCTGAGCGCCGCTGACCTCACCACCCGCTACCGCGAGCTACTGGCGCGCGTCCGCGCCGCGGGCCCTGCCCAGCTGATGGTGGTCACCAAGGGTGTCGCCGCCGAGCAGATCGCCGTTATCGTCGACGCTGGGTGCACCCTCTTCGGCGAGAACCGCGTACAAGAGCTGGAAGCAAAGCGAGCTGCCGTTGCAGCACTTCGACCCGCGGCGAGCCTCACCTGGGTGCTGATCGGGCCGCTGCAGTCGAACAAGGCGCGACGTGCGCTAGAGGTTGCCGACCGCATCGCGACGGTTGGGAGCGTTGATCTGCTGGAGCGCATCGCCGCACTCGCCACCGAGCGAGCCAAGCCAGTAGAGATCGCCCTCCAGGTGAACGTGGATGAAGATCCGGCAAAGTCGGGCTTCACCCCCGAAGGCCTACGCGCAGCACTTCCCGCCATCGCCACCATCGTTAAAGACGCACCGATCACCTTGGCTGGGCTCTTCACCGTGGGGAGGCTCACCGAAGGTGGGGAGGCGGCACGTCCGACCTTTGCCCAGTTTCAAACACTCGCAGCACAAGTGGACGCCGACGCACAGGCGCTTGGCCTTGATCTCGGACCACTGCGCTCCGCGGGGATGAGCGGCGACTTCGAGGTGGCGATCAGTGAGGGCTCCACCGAGGTACGGGTGGGGAGCGCGCTCTTTGGGCCGCGCGGGTAGGCTATAGACATGAGTACGTCACAGATCGTAGGTCTCGTTTTTCAGACCCTTTGGTGGGTGATTCTGGGGCGCGTGCTTCTCTCCTGGTTCGACCCCTCTGGCAACTATCGAATCTCGCGCATCATCTACGACATGAGCGAGCCGATCCTCGCCCCAGCCCGGCGCATCCTGCCAACGTTTGGCGGCGTGGACTGGTCGCCGCTCGTCACGATGATCGTGCTGAACCTGCTTGAGAACTTCATCCTCAGGAGTCTGGCTGGCTGAACCTAGTAGAATCTGCGCCCGAGGGCGATTAGCTCAGTTGGTTAGAGCGCACGGTTCACATCCGTGAGGTCACTGGTTCGAGTCCAGTATCGCCCACCACACCTTCAGCGGCAGATTCTCCGCACGATTCCGACCCACCACTGGTCACCTTCGACTTGACTCGAACCAGTGATGATCACCAACCGTGCAGCATTCTGCACCCTCGTCTCATAGGTTGCAAGGGGCGTTGTACAGTTCGCCTATGAACACTAACCGTGTACTTGGCTACTTGGCGGCTGCTTCGGCAGCCTTAGCGTTTCTGCTGTGGGCGATCCCATACGACTGCTACGAAGGCTGGGCTTGCGGTTTCGGCTATGCCAGCCAGTGGTTTAGCGTCAGCCGCGGCAATGAGGGGCTTAGCGCCGAAGCACCGTGGGTCTTCGTTCTTGCTCTCGCCGCAATCTTTCTCCTAGTCGCACGTGCTGGCAATCGCCGCTAAGCGCGGAGCTTCGCAACCTACTGGCGCCGCAACTTTGGAGGCCTAATCATGCCGAAGCAAAAATCCAAGGGAAGCAAATCTGATGCCGCGCAACCCGCTTACAAGTTTAACCGTGACGTGCAAATTTGGGATACGGAAACTGAACTTGAAGAGGGCGAGGGTTATGTGATACCTGATGAAGATTGGGCAGGCTGGCAGCATTTTCAAGCGACTCTCCGGACATTTATAAAATCTGCGAGCGATCCAGTTGAGATAGAGATCGCGGAGCAGATCATTGAGGCAATTGATGAAAAGCAATTCTTGCGAGCCCTAGAGCTGCAGGAAACTATCAGCGAATCGATGGGCAATGAACTGCTCAAGTATTCGAATAGGTCGGTCTTCTGGTTCTTCTTTAAGGATGGGCTGGTGACACTTCTCAAAACTGGAGTGATTGCGCTCGCGGTCTACCTGCTCTACATCCAAACG
>CAJABS010000169.1 GCA_903938075.1 uncultured Chloroflexota bacterium
ATGATCAGGTTGGCGATGTCGTCTTCGACGGGGCCGCCCAAAAAGATGATGCGCTCCTTAAGTAGGCGTGACCAGATGTCGTAGGCGCGTTCGCCCTTGCTTGAGGACTCAATCACCATTGGTACGAGCATTGGTTACCCCCTACGTGTGCACCCGCTCTCTGCGGGAGGCTGAGTTTACTTGGCGGGAGCCTTCGCGGCGGTAGGCGTCGCTGGGCGCTCTGGTGCCCAGGTTGGCCAGGCCTTTGGATGAGCATCAAACCACTCGTCAACGAGCCGCTCAACCACGAGGGAGCGGCGCAGTGAGGCGCGAATGGCTCGGCGACCGCGTTCCGATGAGAGATAGGCCTCAAGCTTGCGCTGGCCCTGGGTCTGCGGACGGGCGCGCTCGACCTCTTCGTCGATTAGCTCCTCGGGCACTTCGACCCCTTCGGCACCAGCAACGGCGCTCAACACCAGGAGGGTTCGCGCGCGACGCTCACCGCGCTCACGCAGATCGGCACGAAGCTCTTCGACGCTCTTTCCGGCGGCGCTGAGGTACTGCTCAAAGGTCAGCCCCTGTCGCGCAATGCTGCGCGCCAACTCGTCAACGAGCCCATCGATCTCTTCTTCAATGAGTGGGTCGGGGATCTCAACGGTGGCACCCTCCATGGCGAACTCGACGATCTTGTCGGCGAACTCATGTCGGGCGCGATCAACCGCACTCGCCTTCAGGCGCATCAAGATCTCTGCGCGCAGTCCAGCGACGTCAGTGACATTGGCAACTTGGGCGGCGAAGGCATCATCAAGCGGCGGCGGGACCCGCGCGCGCAAGTCGTTGATGACGACATCAAATCGCGCTGGTACGCCTTGCAGTGCCGCCTCTTGGTAATCCTCAGGGAAGGTCACCTCAACAGTGGTGGCATCGCCAACCTTTGCGCCAACGAGCTGCGCCTCGAATCCTGGAATCAGTCGGTCGGAGCCGAGCACGATCGGCATGCGCTCAGATGAGGCGCCATCAATCGCAACGCCTGTGTCAACGCGATAGCCATCAAAGGCGATGATCGCGTAGTCGCCAAGCTCTGCCCCGCGATCGGTCACGGCCGTGAGTGTTGCGTAGCTGTCGCGCAGATCGTTCACGACCGCCTCAACCTTGGCATCGTCAGGCTCCTCAAACGTTGGTTCAAACGTGTAGCCGCGGTAGTCGCCGAGCTTCACCTCTGGCGGCACAGGGATGAGTGCGGTGAAGGTGTAGGCCTCGCCTTCGACGATTGGCTTCGCATCGATCTTTGGGCTCGTGAGCGGAACGATGTCCGACTTCATGATCGCGTCGCGATAGCCGCGCTCGATCAGGATCTCGGTTGCCTCATCAAGGATGCGGTTGATGCCAGCGAAGCGCTCAACAATGGAGCGCGGCGCCTTCCCCGGGCGGAAGCCTGGGATGCGGCTGTGGCCGGCGACGTGGCGGACCGCCTGGGCAATTGCCGCGGCCACGTCTGCGACTGCGAGGGTGACCTCAAGTCGGACGGTGCTCTTCTCTGCGGGAGTGGTCGTGAATTCCATGAGCGCACAGGGTACCCGACGACCCTTGTTCTGGTGGGCGAGGTGAGACTCGAACTCACACGTCGTTGCCGACACCGGCTCCTAAGGCCGGCGCGTCTACCGTTTCGCCACTCGCCCCCGAGCATCATCGTCGCCCACGGGGGTTCCGTCCACCGCAGGTCGGCCATCGATCAACGCATCAATCACCGCGCGTCCGCCACGCTGGGCAGCGGCCGCCACTACCCCACTCACAAAGGCGCTGCCTGCTCCACCGCCAGGGCGCTTGGATCCACCTGAACGCGAGCCGAACCAGCGCACGAGGAGGAGGGCCAGGATCCCGAGGAGGCCGAGGGCCCGCAGGGGGCGGTCCCGCAGCTCCTGCCCCAGCCCGCCGCTGGGTCGCAGTCGACCGCCAATCGCCCGAACGCGCACAAGTGACGCCTCTCGAGATTGGCGCACGACTGAGAGTCGCTCGGCTACCGCAGGGCGGCTCGCGGCGAGAACCTCCACCCGCTTGGCGCGCAGGTCACGTTCGTTGGTCTGGTCAGGCATTGTCGCCCTCGTCGCCAGCCCCACGTCGCTCGCGCAGTCGATCGGCGATGCCACGGAGTGCATCAGCGGCGGCGCGAACCACCTTTCGGGCGGGCGCAATGGCGGCATCGGCGGCGCCGACCGCCCCACCGACCTCTTCGGCAAAGGCGGAGGCTGCCTCGTCGCGCAGATCATCAACAGCATCAAACGTTGCGCGGAGCTCATGCTCCGTCGCGAGTGGGCGGAAGCGATCGGTAAAGCGCTGCATGTCGAACGTTGCCAGCCCAACCAGCAGGTCCACCAGCAGGAAGCTCAACGCAAAGAGCAGCGACGCCGCAGTTGCGGGGCCGGCTGATCCGTTGAAGACGAAGAGCACAAGCAGTGCACCGATTGCGCCACCGACAACCGCGAGGAGGAACGATCGCGCGCGACGCGGTGCTGTGATCTGCAGGATTGCCGACGTGATCGCCGCAGCAACCACAAGCAAGAGCAGCGTCACATGTGCCGCGCCCCAGATCATGGAGCCGAAGAACGCTGCGCCGAGCAACATGAAGAGGGAGATTAGGAGCGCAAGCAGCGCGGCGGTGACGAGCGTGATGACCGCGATTGCGCCGAGCAACACGCCAACGGCATCGCGAGAGATTGCACCGAGCTCGGCGCGGAAGAGATCCCAGTGTCCGCCGATCAGTGCGCGCACCGCAACAATCAGTTGCGCAATGTCGTCGCTGAATCCCTCGCGCTCTGTCGAGCCGCCAGATGTTTCGTTCATGGGGTTAGGCGACCGTCAGCGTTGGTGCCGTCTCGTTTGCGGCGCGCACTGCGAGTCGCGCGGCAACTTGGCCCGCCAACTCCTTCAGTGCTACGGCGGCTGGGCCCTCTTCGCGTTGTGCAACGGCGGGAATTCCCGCATCGCCGCCCTGTCGCACCGCCATCTCCAGCGGAATGCGGCCAAGGTGATCGAGCCCCTCCTCTTTCGCGAGGCGCTCTGCGCCGCCGCGTCCGAAGATTTCGGTGAGCTCACCGCAGTGTGGGCAGGCAAACGCCGACATGTTCTCAACGATGCCAAGGATTGGCACGTTCATGCGGCGGAACATGGCGAGTGCCTTGGTCACATCGGAGAGAGCAACATCTTGTGGCGTCGTGACGAGCACTGCGCCGGCGATTGGTACCGCCTGCGCCAGCGTGAGCTGTGCATCAGAGGTTCCAGGTGGCAGGTCCACAACGAGATAGTCGAGATCGCCCCACTCCACGTCGCGTAGGAACTGCTGAATAGCGCCGCCGATGAGCGGGCCGCGCCAAACGATCGGCTGACCCTCCGGCACAAAGAACTGAATGGAGATGAGCTTGACGCCGTGGCGCTCGATCGGCTCGATCTTGCCGCCAGCGCTCGACTTCGGGGTGCCGGTCGCCCCCATCATCTGTGGGAGGTTCGGCCCGGTGATGTCGGCGTCGAGAAGGCCGACACGGGCACCGCTCTGGGCCAGGGCAACCGCCAGGTTGACCGAGACGGTGCTCTTGCCGACCCCGCCCTTCCCTGAGGCGACGGCCACAATGTTACGAATGCCGGGGAGGAGGCGCTCCTGGGTCGAGGCGGAGGCGCGACGGACCTTGGAGCCCCAGCGGAGCTCGGCCACTGTTACACCGATCCCATCGAGGGCGGCGCGGATATCACGCTCAATCACGTCCTTCAGGGGGCAGGCGGGGGTGGTGAGCTCGATCATGAAGCTGGCCTTGTCGCCGTCGAGGGTGATCTCCTTGACCATCTCCAATGCAACAATGTCGCGACCGAGCTCGGGCTCCTGGACGCCGGAGAGGGCCTGGAGGACGGCTGCTTCAGTGGTGGCCACGGATCCCCTTTCGCCCCGATCGGGGCTCGCGGTGGCGCCCCACGGGCGCATCTCCCCCATCCTACCCGCAACGGCGTTTGACCCCACCCCCCGTGGGTCATAGTCTCTGCAGGTCCTCACTTGAGGGGCAGGGATAGGACAGGTGTCCGCGGAGGTGAAACCGAGGGTGGCAGACGTCGACGTTCGCCTGGTCAACGTGACCAAGATGTTCGGAGATCAGACCGCAGTAGACGGCATCACGCTTGATGTCTCCGACGGCGAGTTCTTCACCCTCCTCGGCCCATCCGGTTGTGGCAAGACCACAACGTTGCGCATGATCGGCGGCTTCGAGCAGCCGACGAGCGGCCTCATTGAGTTGAAGGGTGAAGATGTCACCTTCCTCCCCGCGCACGAGCGCGACGTCAACACCGTCTTCCAGAGCTACGCGCTTTTTCCGCATCTCACCATCTTTGAAAATGTTGCCTTCGGCCTGCGCCGCTCCGGCATCAAGGGTGACGAAGTCACGCGTCGTGTCGGCGAGGCGCTCGAACTCGTGCAGCTGATCGGCTACGAGAAGCGCAAGCCTGCGCAACTCTCCGGCGGACAGGCGCAGCGCGTCGCGCTTGCACGCGCCTTGGTGAATCGCCCCGCAGTACTTCTGCTTGATGAGCCGCTCGGCGCGCTTGACCTGAAGCTGCGCAAGCAGATGGGCATTGAACTGAAGCGCATCCAGCGCGAAGTCGGCATCACCTTCATCTATGTCACCCACGATCAAGAAGAGGCGATGACGATGTCAGACCGCATCGCCGTTATGAACAAGGGTCGCTACGAACAGCTCGCCGGACCAGAGACACTGTACGAGCGCCCAACGACGCGCTTCGTGGCGAGCTTCGTCGGCGCGAGCAATCTTCTCGAAGGGAAGATCGGTTCGGATGGCGACTCGTGGACCGTGACCCTCCCCTCTGGCGATGTAGTGCGCGCACCGAAGAGCCTCGGCGAGATCGGCACGGGTGGCGCCATCGGCGTGCGCCCAGAGAAGCTCACGCTGTTGGAGCCAGGGCAAGAGTCGAAGGGGAATCGACTCGATGGCACGGTTGTTGATACGAGTTACCTCGGTGTGCTGACGCAGTACACCGTGGAGGGCGCGGGTGGCCTGCGCCTTCTCGTGAGTGAGCAGAACGTCGACCGCACGACGCGGAGCGACACGTGGCGACCCGGAGAGCGGGTTGCTTTGACCTGGAAACCCGATCACGGCTTCGTGGTCGGCGATTCGAAGAGCGCCTAAGGCGCAGAAGGAGGGCACGATGAGCACCGAGAAGAAGAACGAGATGCTGGTAAGCCGACGAACGGTTCTTAAAGTAGGAGCGGCCGCCGCTGGCACCGCCGCCTTCCTCGCCGCATGCGGCACCTCGGGCAGCTCAACGTCGCCGAGCCCAAAGCCGTCACAGTCCGACACCATCTCTGATGTTGTCAACGTGGCCAACTGGACGCTCTACATCGACCTCAGCGAAGACGAGCTGACGCGACCAACGGTGACCGCGTTTGAAACCGAGTACAGCACCAAGGTTAATTACGTTGAGGCCATCAACGACAACGACTCCTTCTTCGGCACGATCAAGGCGCCGCTTCAGGCGGGCGAAGATGCCGGCTGGGATATTGCAACGCTGACCGACTGGATGGCGGCGCGAATCATTCGTCTCGGCTGGGCAGAGAAGCTCAAGACCGCACACATGAGCAACTTCACCGCGAACCTGCTCGACGTGTACAAGGGGCGCAGCTTTGATCCGAATGTCGAGTACCTCGCCCCATGGGCGGGCATTGTTGCCGGCATCGCCGCCAACAAGACCACCGCAGGTTTCGTGAAGGGGTTCAAGGACCTCTTTGACCCACGCCTGAAGGGGAAGGTCTCACTCCTCACCGAGATGCGCGACACCGTTGGGCTCGCCATGCTCGCGAATGGTGACGATCCAGCCAAGGCGGACCGCGCCTCATTCGATCGCGCCATTGCGCTGATTCAGCCAAGTGTCAGCGATGGCACTGTTCGGGCGTTCACCGGCAACGACTACAAGGAGCTCATCGTCAAGGGCGATGTGGCGGCCTGCGTTGCCTGGCGCGGCGACACGGTGCAGATCGGCTACGAGGATCCGAACATCGTTTGGGTTACGCCAACTGATGGCTGCACCTTCTCATCCGACAACATGCTGATCCCGCTCGGCGCGGCGCATAAGTACACCGCTGAGAAGTGGATGGACTGGTATTACAAGCCAGATATCGCCGCCCAGCTCACCGCCTACGTGCAGTACGTATCGCCGGTGAAGGGAACGAAGGAAGAGATTGCGAAGATTGACGCAACGCTCGCCACTGACCCGTTCATCTTCCCTGACGCAGCACTCGAGGCGCAGTTGAATGTGTTCGCCGGCCTCTCTGAGGAGGACGAGATCTACATGAACGACGCCTACAGCGCCCTTCAGGGCAACTAAGCCACCGCACCAAGCGGAGCCGACGGTGATCGCGTTCCTGCGTCGGCGACCGGGGCTACTGCCCCTGTTGCTGCTCGCGCCCGCGATCGCCTGGCTGGTGGCGTTCTACGTCTATCCAGCCATCCAGATGCTGCAGGCCAGCCTCTGGAGCGGCACCCTTGAGACGGGGTTCGCCTTCTCGTGGGCGAATGCGGCGACCTACCCCGAGGCGCTCGGTCGCTACTCGGACCAGTTCCTGCGTTCAATCTTGTATGCGGCGGTGTCGACGTTGGTCTGTTTGGCCCTCGCCTTCCCGCTCGCATACACGATCGCCTACCGAGCGGGGCGATGGCGCACCATCCTCCTCTTCATCGTTATCGCACCGTTCTTCACCTCGTTCCTCTTGCGCGTCCTCGCCTGGAAGACGGTGCTCGGCGACGATGGCTTCCTCTTGGGGCCACTCAAGGCGATCGGCGTGCTTCCTGAAGAGTTCCGCATTCTTGCCACGCCAGTTGCCGTGATCTTTGGCATCTCGTACAACTTCTTCCCCTTCATGGTGCTGCCGATCTACGTCTCCCTAGAGAAGATTGACCGCCGACTGGTTGAGGCGGCGAAGGATCTGTATGCAGGCCCAGCTCGCGCCTTTCAGCGCATTACGCTGCCGCTCGCGCTCCCTGGCGTCTTCGCCGGCTCGCTGCTCGTCTTTATTCCTGCGATGGGCGACTTCGTAAACGCAGAACTGCTCGGCAGCGTGCAGACGCGTCTCATCGGCAACGTGATCCAGAGCCGCTTCCTGGTGAATAACGACTACCCGACCGCGGCGGCGCTCAGCTTCATGTTGATGGCAGGAATCTTGGCAGCCGTCTTTATCTACGCGCGCGTGCTCGGTACCGACGAGCTTGAGTCGGGGATCGGCTGATGCTCCGTTGGCTCGGTCGCAATGCCCTGCGCGCCTATACAGGCCTCGCCCTGATCTACCTGTTGCTGCCGATCTTCATCGTTGCCCTCTTTAGCTTCAACGATCCGGTGGGCAAAACGAACTACACCTGGGTCGGCTTCACCCTGGACCATTGGGGGAACCTATTCGCGATTCCAGGCCTCCTCGACTCTGTCATCGTGAGCATTCGCATTGCGCTGATCTCTACCCTCATCGCTACGACACTCGGTACGCTCGCCGCCCTTGCACTCGTGCGCTATCAGTTCCGCGGACGGCCGGCAACGAGCCTCTTCATCTTCTTGCCGCTCGCCACCCCTGAGATCATCCTCGGCGCATCGCTCCTCACCCTCTTCGTGGCGATCGGCCAGCCCCCCTTCTTCCCGCTGAATGAGTTCACGATTTTGATTGCACACATCACCTTCAACATCAGCTACGTGATTGTGACCGTGCGTGCACGACTCTCTGGCTTTGATCGTCGTCTCGAAGAGGCGTCGGCTGACCTTGGTGCAGATGGATGGCAGACTTTCTGGCGCGTCACCTTCCCGCTGATCCTCCCTGGCATCGCCGCGGCGGGGCTCTTGGCTTTCAGCCTCTCCATTGACGACTTTGTCATCACCAACTTCACCGCCGGTCGCACCACCACCTTCCCGATGTTTGTGTGGGGCTCGGCGCGCATTGGCGTGCCACCGCAAGTGAACGCCATCGGCACGATCTTCTTTGTTGTTGCGGTCAGCGCCGTGGCGGTCGGCTCGTTCCTCCAGCGGCGTCGCGCATGAGCAACGAACGCGGTCCAATTCCGCCGCACAGCGTGATCGCCCCAGTGTGGGGTCGCGCTGCCAACGTCGACGTGGAGCGTGGCGAGGGCTCCTGGCTGATTGATCGCAGCGGCGAGCGCTGGCTCGACTACACCTCCGGGATTGGCGTGGTGAACACGGGGCATGCGCATCCAAAGATTGCCGCCGCGATTGCCGAGCAGGCCACCAAGTTGATTCATGGGCAGCAGAACATCGTTTTCCATGAGCCAGGGCTGCGGCTGCACGAGCGGCTGAGCACGATGCTCGACGGTGGGCCGTGGGGCGTCTTCCTTTCGAACTCTGGATCGGAGGCGGTTGAGGCGGCGGTGAAGCTGGCGCGACGCGCCACCAAGCGCCGCGTGATCCTCACCTTCCGCGGCGGCTACCACGGACG
>CAJABS010000170.1 GCA_903938075.1 uncultured Chloroflexota bacterium
CGCCAGCGCGCGGGCAGTCCGGCAGAGAACCCCCTTGGCCCACTTCCGTTGGGCCGATTCAGCAACCGGAGAGGAATCAACGATGGCCAAGATCATCGAATTCGACGAGACCGCACGACGTGGTCTTGAACGCGGCATGAACCAGCTCGCCGACGCGGTGCGCGTCACCCTCGGCCCGAAGGGTCGCAACGTGGTGCTCGACAAGAAGTTCGGCGCCCCAACCATCACCAACGATGGTGTGACCATTGCACGCGACATTGAGCTCGAAGATCACTTCGAGAACATGGGCGCGCAGCTCCTGAAGGAAGTCGCAACGAAGACGGACGATGTTGCCGGTGACGGCACCACGACCGCCGTTGTGCTCGGCCAGGCGCTCGTGACCGAGGGCCTCCGCAACGTTGCCGCTGGTGCAAACCCAATGGTGATCAAGCGCGGACTCGACAAGGCGGTTGCCGCCGTTGTCGCCGAGATCAAGGCGCAGTCCCGCAAGGTTGAGACGCGCGAGCAGATCGCTGCCGTCGCCTCGATCTCTGCCGCTGATCCAAGCGTCGGCGAGTTGATCGCCGAAGTGATGGAGAAGGTCGGCAAGGATGGCGTGATCACCGTGGAAGAGGGGCAGTCACTCGGACTCGACAAGGAGTACACCGAGGGGATGCAGTTCGACCGTGGCTACATCTCGGCCTACTTCGTGACGAACTCGGATCGCATGGAGGCACAGCTCGACAACCCAGCGATCCTCATTACCGACAAGAAGATTTCGGCCGTTGCCGATGCACTCCCAGCACTTGAGAAGGCGGTCGGCACTGGTCGACCACTCCTGATCATCGCTGAGGATGTGGACGGCGAGGCACTCGCCACGCTCGTGGTGAACAAGATCCGCGGCACCGTACAGGTGCTTGCGGTGAAGGCGCCAGGCTTCGGCGACCGACGCAAGGAGATGCTCCGCGACATCGCGGTGCTGACCGGCGGAACGGTGATCTCGGAAGAGGTCGGCCGCAAGCTCGACAGCGTCACGGCCGAGGATCTCGGTACTGCACGACGTGTCGTTTCGACCAAGGACAACTCGACCATCGTTGATGGCGCGGGGAAGCCAGCCGAGATCAAGGCGCGCATGGCGCAGATCAAGGCGCAGGTTGAAGAGACCACGTCGGACTATGACAAGGAGAAGCTCCAGGAGCGCCTCGCCAAGCTTTCGGGCGGCGTTGCAGTGATCAAGGTTGGCGCTGCCACCGAGGTCGAGCTCAAGGAGAAGAAGCACCGCATCGAGGATGCACTCTCAACGACCCGCGCGGCCGTGGAAGAGGGGATCGTCGCTGGCGGTGGCACCACGCTGCTTCAGTCGCGTGGCGCACTCGACAAGATCAAGCTTGAGGGCGACGAGCAGGTCGGGGTGGACATCGTCCGCCGCGCCCTTGAGGCTCCAGCCCGTCAGATCGCAGAGAACGCCGGCGCCCGTGGCGACGTCGTGATCGAGGCGATCCTCAAGGCAAAGAAGGGAACCGGCTTTGACGCGTCGACCGACACCATGGTCGACATGTTCGAGAAGGGGATCGTCGACGCCGCAAAGGTGACGCGCTCTGCCCTGCAGAACGCCGCATCGGTCGCTGCGATGGTGCTCACGACCGAAGCAGTCGTCAGTGACATCCCAGAGAAGAAGGAGTCCGCAGCCCCAGGTGGCCACAGCCACGGCGGGGAGATGGACTTCTAGTACCTACTTCGCACCTAGTGAAGAGGACTCTCGGCGGGGCCGAGGGTCCTCTTCGTTTTTCGTGGGCGGAGGGTGGCGGGCGGTAGAATACTCGGGTGAGCCTCCCCCTTGATCCCACGGGTGAACCATCGCCGGCGGAGCGTTCCACCCCAGCGCGCGCCCCGCTCTCTGGAGAGGCGCTGAGCGCCGTTGAGGAGCGCATCCTCGCCCCGCTGAACGATGCTCAGCGCCGTGCCGTGACCACGACTGCGGGCCCGCTGCTGGTGCTCGCTGGAGCCGGGTCTGGGAAGACGCGGGTGATCACGCACCGCATCGCCTGGCTGATTCAACATGAGGGTGTCGCCCCGTGGAAGATCCTTGCCGTGACCTTCACCAACAAGGCCGCCGCCGAGATGCGCGACCGCCTGCACGAGATGATTGGCGAATCGGCACGCGACGTAGCGATGGGCACCTTCCACAGCCTCTGCGCGCGAATGCTGCGCCGCGATGGCGAAGCGATCGGGCTGCCCAAGGGCTTCACGATCTATGACGCTGATGATCAGGCGCGGGTAATCAAGGGGTTCCTGAAAGAGGACGACCTTCCAGCGACGGGGGAGACGAAGCCGAGCCTGATCCTGGGCGCCATCAGCCGAGCGAAGAACGATGGCCTCACCGCCGACCAGATGGAGGATCGCGCGATCACGCATCACGAGCGCCTCGTCGCTCGCTTTGCGCGGCGCTACGCAGCCGAGCTGAAGCGCCTCGATGCACTTGACTTTGATGACCTGCTTCTTGAGGGGCTGCGCCTACTGCAGGAGGCGCCCGCTGTTGCCGACCGCTACCGAGCGAAGTGGGAGTACCTGCACGTTGATGAGTACCAGGACACCAACCGCATCCAGTACACCTGGGTGCGGGAGCTCGCCGCCAAACACGGCAATCTCTGCGTGGTGGGTGACGACGACCAGTCCATCTATAGCTGGCGTGGCGCAGACATTCGCAACATTCTCGACTTTGAGCGCGACTGGCCAACCGCAGAGGTCGTGCCGCTTGAGCAGAATTACCGATCAACGCAAACCATCCTTGATGCTGCGCACGGCGTCGTCTCCAACAATCAGGGTCGCAAGAAGAAGAAGCTCTGGACGGAGCTCGAGGGTGGTGACCAGATCACCGTCTACGGCGCGTTTGACCCTGAAGATGAGGCGGGGTGGATCGTGCGCCGGATTGAAGAGGCTTCGGCTGCCGTAACCGGTCGTCGCGCGGATTCGCCAGCGCCCGTTAGCCTGAACGAGATTGCCATCCTCTATCGCACCAACGCACAGTCGCGCGCAATTGAAGAGGCACTGTTGCGCTCAAGTGTTCCGTACCAGTTGATTGGCGGCACACGCTTCTACCAGCGCCGTGAGGTGAAGGATGCGCTGGCCTGGCTCCGCGTGCTGCGCAGTGACACTGATCGTATTTCGTATGAGCGCATCCTCAACGTGCCGCCACGCGGCATCGGCGACAAAACAATTGAACTGCTGCGTGCCGCTGCCGCGCCGAGCGTGAGCGCGCCGGACGGCACCCCATACGGCCATGTCATCGCCGCAGCTGGTCGTGGCGAAGTAGCGGGTGTGAACACGCGCGCACGGAACTCCCTTGCTGGCATTGCTGACGTGATCAGCCGGCTGCGCGACCGTATCGCGGCCGTCACGCTTCCAGAGTTGCTTGATGGGGTCTACTCAGAGTCGGGCCTACGCGCACATCTCGCCTCAGAGGGTGTGGAGGGGGAGGAGCGCTGGGCGAACCTTCTCGAGCTCCGCGGTATCTCTGGGCGATTCATGGAGCTCGCCCCACTCGATGCACTCGACCGTTTCGTCGAAGACACCGCGCTGGTTGCGGATCAGGATGCCTTTGATGGCGATGCAGAGCGCGTCACACTCATCACCCTCCACGCGGCAAAGGGGCTGGAGTGGCCGACGGTCTTTATCTCGGGGCTGACCGAAGGACTCTTCCCCCACAGTCGGGCGCTGATGGACCAGGAGCAGATGGAGGAGGAGCGTCGCCTCTGCTACGTCGGAATCACCCGCGCAAAGCGTCGCCTGAGTCTCTCGTACGCCCTCCGCCGCGGCTGGGGTGATGGCGATGGCGCGCCGTCGCGCTTCCTTGCGGAGATTCCAGAGGAGCTACTCGACGTGGCAAACGACGACGATCCGCGTGCCGATGGTGAGACGCGATTTGGCCGTGGCTTCCGCTCGGCGCGCGCAGGATTTGCCGGCGGCGAGTCGTGGCGCGAGGGGAGTGGCACGCCGGGGGCACCGAGCGGCGCCTTCCGTCCTGGGCGCGACCTAGAGGCGAGGCGACGCGCCTACAGCGCAGGTGCACGCTCTGGCTCCCTCCGCGTGCCCGATACCGATGGGATCGACGAGGCACCCGACGATGACGAGTTCATTGGCGAGGCGCCAGAGCTCATGCAGCCGGTGGGTCGGATTCCCCCATGGGCGGCGACGGGGCGCGGAGCGGCAAGTGCGCCGCCACAGGCGGCAGGCACGCCCGTACTCCCACCACTTCGACCGCGTGTCTCTGCGCCAGCGCGTGTTCGCATCCCAGGTGAGCGCTACTTCCGTGATGGTGATCGCGTGCTGCACGCCTCGTTCGGTGAGGGGATCGTCGTTACATCGAAACTGACCCGCCACGATGAAGAGGTCACGATCGCCTTCGCCGGGTCGGGCGTGAAGACGCTCGCGGCAAGCATCGCCAATCTGGAGGTTCAGGGATGAGCGGCAAGGCTCTCACACCAGGGGCGCGCTATCGCGAACTTGTGACGGCCATCAACGAGGCGGATCGCCGCTACTACGTTGACGATGCCCCAACGCTTACCGACGCCGAATACGACGCGCTACGTGTTGAGCTCAACGCCCTTGAAGCGGCACACCCAGAACTCGTTACGCCAGACTCGCCATCCCAGCGTGTTGGGCCGAGCGCAGATGATCGCGTGGAGCCTGCCGTCAAACTGACCGAGGTGCGACACGAGCGCCCGATGTTGAGCCTCTCGAACGCCTTCTCGCCCGAAGAGGTCGCCGACTTCGCTGCCAGCGCGGCGAAGGGACTTGGAGGCCGTGAGCCCGAACTCGTTGCTGAGCTAAAGATTGATGGGCTCGCAATAAGCCTGATGTATGAGCGGGGCCAACTAGTTCGTGCGGCAACGCGGGGCGACGGCACGACCGGTGAAGATGTCACGGCGAACGTGCGCACGATTCGAGCCATTCCCGCAACGCTGAAGCAGCCTGCAACCTGCGAGGTGCGCGGGGAGATCTACATGCCGAAGCCTTCATTCGCTGCACTCAACGCGGAGCGGGCAGCAGCAGATCTGCCGCTGTACGCAAATCCGCGCAACTCAGCTGCTGGATCACTCCGCCAGAAAGATGCCGCGATCACCGCGCAGCGCAACCTCTCGTTCTTCGCCTATCAGCTCTTTGAGGAGCCAGCGCCGGCGGCGCAGAGCGCAGCGCTCCGTCGGCTGCATGAGCTGGGGCTCCCAACGGAGCAGAACGCACGTGCAGGTCTCACTGGCACGAGTGCCGCCTCGTTCCTCGCTGAGTGGGTTGAGAAGCGCCGCACCCTGGAGTACGAGACCGATGGCGCGGTACTGAAGGTCGATGCGGTCGCTGACCAGGAGCAGCTCGGCTATATCGCACGCTCACCAAAATGGGCGATCGCCTACAAGTTCCCCCCAGAGCAGGTAACGACAAAGCTGCTTGGCATTAGCGTCGAGGTTGGCCGTACCGGCTACCTCACACCAGTGGCAGAGATGGAGCCGGTCCTAGTGGCCGGTTCAACGGTGCGACGCGCGACGCTCCACAACATCGATGAGATCCGCCGCAAGGATGTGCGTGTGGGAGATATCGTCGTGCTGCAGAAGGCGGGCGATGTGATTCCTGAGGTTGTGCGTGGCCTCGCGGAGCGCCGCACTGCGCCGCTCCCGGAATTCACGATGCCAACGTCCTGTCCATCCTGCGGCACAGCGGTCGTACGCGATGAGGTGCGCCATCGCTGCCCCAATCGCGCCTGCCCGGCGCAGAACTTTGAAACGTTGCGGTACGCCGTTGGCCGTGGTGCGCTCGACCTTGAGGGTGTCGGCGAGAAGTTGCTCGCACAGCTCGTAGAGCGTGGGGTGGTTCGCCGCCTCGGTGATCTCTATCGCCTGACCGCCGAGCAGCTCGATGGGCTCGATCGCATGGGGAGCCTGAGTGACACCTCACGTCGCGAGGGTCCGAACCGCATCAGCAACGTGCTCGGGATGATCGAGGCGCGCCGAAGTCGTGAGCTGTGGCGCATCATCGTCGCGCTTGGCATTCGCCATGTTGGCGAGGCGACGGCGAAGGATTTGGCGGCAGAGCTACAGCGCCGGGTGCCGCCAACAAGCGGACCTGCCTGGGGGCGCGCTGTACTCGCCACACTGCGCTCAATGACTACCGACGAGTTCACCGCGATCGCAGGGGTCGGGGAGGTGGTTGCGGAGAGCATCGTCTCCGCGTTCGCTACGGGTCTGGCGGGAGAATCCCTTGAAGACCTGTTTGACGCCGGACTCATCGCCGTTCCCGCTGCTGTCACGCCAAGCGTGGCGGGTGGCCCGCTCGCAGGGGAGGTGGTGGTGGTAACGGGAACCCTGACCGCAACGGGCTGGAGTCGACGCGAGGCGCAGGATCGCATCGCTGCGGCGGGGGGTACGGTTGCCGACGCCGTGACCGCAAAGACGACGCTGCTCGTGGCGGGAGAGAAGGCGGGCTCCAAGCGGGCCGCCGCCGAGAAGCTGGGCATCACGATCGTGGACGAGGCGGGCTTCGTCGCGCTCCTGGGGGGTTGAGCCGTCGGGCGGGTAGGATTCCCGCATGAGTGACCTGACCCGCGCCGAAGTAGAACGCGTCGCTGCACTTGCCCGCCTCGGCCTCACGAGCGACGAGTTAGGGAAGCTCCAGGGCGACCTGAACCTGATCCTTGAGCAGTGGGCCCACCTTGCCGACGTGGACACCTCAAGCGTGCCACCGAGCGCACAGACGATCGTTCAGGCGATGCCGCTGCGTGAGGACACCGCTGAGCCATCCCTCGCAGTTGACGATGCCCTCCAGAACGCACCGGCCCGGAGCGGCGACTTTGTGCGCGTGCAGGCGATCCTCTCTGAGGAGGCCGACGGATGAGCGGGGAGAGCCTCCGCCGCGCAACCGCGGCAGAGCTTCGCGCCGCATTCCAGTCGGGTGCCGCTACGTCGCGCGCTGTCACCGACGAACTCTTTGCCGCCATTGAACGTGAAGACGGAGTTCTTGGCGCGTGGCTGCACCTGCGGCAGGAGGAGGCGCGCGCTGAGGCAGATCGAGCCGATGCGCGCTATGCAGCGGCACGTGCCGCCGGCGCCGCAGCGCTCAACGAACTCCCACCACTCCTCGGCGTTCCCGTCGCGCTGAAAGATCTCGTCAACCTCACCGGAACGCCAACAACCGCTGGCTCGCGAATTCTTGAGGGGTACATCAGCCCGTACGACGCCACCATCGCCGTGCGCCTGAAAGAGGCGGGCGCTGTGCTTCTGGGAAAGACCAACATGGACGAATTCGCCATGGGCTCCTCGACGGAGTTCTCCGCCTACAAGAAGACGGTGAATCCGTGGGGCATCGATCGAGTCCCAGGCGGCTCATCGGGTGGATCTTCAGCTGCGGTGGCAGCGTTCCA
>CAJABS010000171.1 GCA_903938075.1 uncultured Chloroflexota bacterium
CAACTATGCCGACGGCGAGAAGCGCTACATGCTCCTACCAAACGGCCTCTCGGTCGGCGACAACGTGGTTTCGGGCCCAGACGCAGAAGCGAAGGTCGGAAACGCCCTGCCGCTCGGTCGCATGCCGCTCGGTACAACCGTCCACAACATCGAGCTCGTTCCAGGCAAGGGCGGCCAGATGGTCCGCTCCGCCGGAACCGCCGCGCAGCTCGTCGCCAAAGAGGGCGCATTTGCGACCATCCGCATGCCTTCCGGCGAGATGCGTCTCGTCCCACTTCTCTGCATGGCAACCGTGGGCCAGGTCTCGAACCTTGACCACGAGAACATGGCGATCGGCAAGGCCGGGCGCGCACGACACATGGGCAAGCGTCCAGAAGTCCGCGGCTCTGCAATGAACCCGGTTGATCACCCTCACGGCGGTGGCGAAGGCAAGGCCCCAACGGGTATGCCTCCGAAGACGCCTTGGGGCAAGCCTGCGATGGGTCTTCGTACCCGCCGCAATAAGTTGACGCAGCGGCTCATCGTCCGCTCGCGACACGCACGCTGATCGAGGAGGAGGCTTAATGTCACGTTCGTCTAAGAAGGCTCCGTTCATCGAGAAGCGGCTCCTTGCCCGCGTTCAGGCAATGAATGCGATCAACGAGAAGCGCGTCGTGAAGACCTGGTCGCGCGCATCGGTCATTTACCCAGACTTCATCGGCCACACCGTCGCGGTCTACAACGGCCGCAAGCATGTGCCGGTCTTCATCACCGAGAACATGGTCGGGCACCGCCTCGGCGAGTTCTCACCAACCCGCACGTTCAAGGGCCACCAGCGCACAGATCGCACGACGGCGGTGGCCTCGTGAGCATTCGCGTGAAGGCAACGGCAAAGTACGTGCGCGGTTCGACCCGCCGTGCCCAGCTCGTGGTGCGCGCAATCAAGGGGAAGTCTGTGGCTGACGCTACGGCGATCCTGCGCTTCCTGCCGCACTCCTCAGCCCGCGATGTCGCATCCGTACTCAAGAGCGCAACGGCCAATGCCGAAGCGAACCACAGCATTCCCGCCGACCGCCTCTTCGTGGTCGACGCCAGCGCCGACGAGGGCCCAACCTTGAAGCGCTTCCGACCACGTGCGCAGGGCCGAGCCTTCGCCATCCATAAGCCAATGACCCACATCACCGTAGTTGTAAGCGCAAAGGAGGCCTGACCATGGGACAGAAGGTTCACCCAGTAGGCTTCCGACTCGGCATCACAAAGACGTGGTCTGCCCAGTGGTACGCCGACAAGGACTACACGAAGCTCCTCCAGGAAGACCTGCGCATTCGCAAGTTGATCGACGTGAAGTTGGCCGCGGCCAGCATCTCGAAGGTTGAGATCGAGCGCGGCTTGAACTACGTCACCGTGACCGTTCACTCGGCCAAGCCGGGTGTGGTGATCGGCAAGGGTGGCGCAAACGTCGAAGTACTCCGCGCTGCGATCGGCGAGATCAGCGCCGGCAAGGTCAAGCTGGAGATCAAGGAGATCCGACAGCCAGACCTCGACGCCTACCTCGTAGCCGCATCCATCGGCGCACAGCTGGTCCGACGCATCGCCTTCCGCAAGGCGCTGAAGCAGGGGATTCAGCGCTCAATGAAGGCTGGCGCGAAGGGCGTGAAGATCATGGTCTCCGGTCGACTTGGCGGCGCTGAGATGAGCCGCACCGAGTGGGACCGCGACGGCCGACTCCCGCTCCATACGCTTCGTGCCGATATTGACTTCTCCGTCTTCCATGCCACGACGACCTTCGGTCAGATCGGTGTGAAGGTTTGGATTTACCGTGGCGACGCCCCAGCTGATGTGCTGAAGCCAAAGCCGCTCTCTGAAAACGCAGGATCGGGGGCATAACCATGTTGATGCCGAAGCGAGTCAAGTGGCGCAAGGTGCAGCGAGGCCGCATGTCCGGTCCTGCTAAGTCTGGTCGCACCGTGGCGTTCGGCGACTTCGGCATTGCCACGACCGAGCCAGCCTGGGTCACCGCCCGACAGATCGAGGCTGCACGTCGCGCAATGACGCGCCAGATCAACCGCGGTGGCAAGGTCTGGATCCGCATCTTCCCCGACAAGCCAATCACCAAGAAGCCTGCCGAAACCCGCATGGGTTCCGGTAAGGGCGCTCCAGACCAGTGGGTTGCCGTGGTGAAGCCAGGGCGTATCCTGTTTGAGATCGCTGGCGTCACGCGGCCAGAGGCCGTTGAGGCCTTCCGCCTCGCCGGCATGAAGCTCCCTGTGAGCACGGTCATCGTGGAGCGCTCAGCTGATCTCGGCCAGGTTGTCTTCGGTAAGAAGTTCCTCCAGAAGGTGGCCCTCGGCGTCCCAACGACGGATGAGGCACCAGCAGCCGCCGGCGCTGCTCCAAAGGAGCCTGAACTCGTGAAGCCAGCGAAGCCTGCGAAGGAGGACGAGGCATGATTGAGATCGCCCAGGTCCGCAATATGACTGATGCTGAGTTGGTCCAGGCTATCGCCGACGCGAAGCGTGACCTTTGGCAGGCTCGATTCGAGCTGTCGACGCGTCAGTTGAAGGACACGAGTGTCGTAAACAAGACGCGTAAGACCATCGCGCGCCTGCTGATGGTCCTGGCCGAGCGCCAGGCCGCACAGAAGGCATAGGGGGAGTTATGAGCGAGCAGCATCTAGGAAAGCGCAAGACACAGACCGGCCGTGTTGTCAGCGATAAGGGTGACAAGACGATCGTGATCTCTGTAGAGCGCCTCGCGCAGCACCCTATCTACAAGCGCGTCATCCGCCGCACCGCACGATTCATGGCGCACGACGAGCTCAACGACGCCAAGGTCGGCGACCTCGTCACTGTCGAAGAGTCCCGACCACTCAGCGCCCGCAAGCGCTGGACACTGGTCAAGGTTGTGAAGCGCGGCGAGTCGCAGGAGGGGGCACTGTGATTCAGACCGGTACCCGTCTCCGCGTCGCAGACAATTCCGGCGCAAAGGTGATTGAGTGCTTCCGCATCCTCGGTCGCGGTCGTGCAACCACCGCGTTCGTTGGCGACGTCATCGTTGCTGCAGTCAAGCAGGCAACACCAAACGCGGGCGTGAAGAAGGGCGATGTCGTGAAGGCAGTTGTCGTTCGTACCGTGAAGGAGATCTCGCGACCTGACGGCAGCGTGATCCGCTTCGACGAGAACGCCGCCGTGCTGATCGCCGCTGACGGCAACCCACGAGGCACCCGTATCTTTGGGCCAGTTGCGCGCGAGCTGCGCGATCGGGACTACATGAAGATCATTTCACTCGCGCCGGAGGTGCTCTAATGCGTTCGGTATACGAGACGACAACGGAGATCCGCGTGGGCGACACCGTTTCGGTGCTCAGCGGTAAGGATGCAGGGAAGCGTGGCAGCGTTGAGCGCCTCGTGGCCCCAGGCAAGGTTGTCGTGACCGGCCTGAACATCGCCAAGAAGCACCAGAAGCCACGCCAGAAGATGGCGAACGGCTCACAGGCGCCAACAGTTGAGCCAGGCGGAATCATCGAGGTGGCCATGCCACTCGCCCTCGCCAAGGTCGCTGTGGTCTGCCCAAAGTGCGACCGACCAATCCGCCTGAAGGCAGGCCGAACCGCCGACGGCAAGAAGCAGCGCCTCTGTGGCCGCTGCGGCACCGTCATCGGTGGCAAGAAGGAGGCTGCCAAGTGAGCGAGCTGAAGCAGCGCTATACAACTGAAGTGATTCCGGCCCTGAAGAGCGAGTTCGGCTACACGAACGCGATGCAGGTGCCACGCCTCGAGAAGATCGTGGTCAACATCGGCCTCGGTGAGGCACTGACGAACGCCAAGGCGGTCGATGCGGCCGTGGGCGATCTCGCCCTTATCACCGGCCAGCGAGCGATTGTCACCAAGGCGAAGAAGTCCATCGCGACCTTCAAGGTCCGCGAGGGGAACCCAATCGGCGCGAAGGTCACCCTTCGAGGCGAGCGCATGTGGGACTTCCTCGAGCGACTGACCCGCGTCGCCCTGCCACGAATCCGCGACTTCCGCGGCGTGTCGGGCAAGTCTTTCGATGGCCGCGGCAACTACACCCTGGGCATGAAGGAGCAGCTCTCCTTCCCTGAGGTGGAGTTCGACAAGATCGACCGACTTCGAGGTCTCGAGGTCACAATCGTAACGACGGCAAAGAGCGATGAGGAGTCTAAGAAGCTCCTCTCTATGCTCGGCATGCCGTTCGCGAACTGAGGGGGCTGAGATGGCGAAGAAGTCGTTGGTACTGAAGTCGGCAGCGCCGGCAAAGTTTTCTACGCGGAAGTACAGCCGTTGCGCCCTCTGTGGGCGTCCACGTGCATTCATCCGCCGATTCGGCCTCTGCCGAATCTGTTTCCGAGAGCGTGCCCTGGTCGGAATGATCCCGGGCGTCACGAAGTCGAGTTGGTGAGAATATGAACGTCACTGATCCAATTGCAGACATGCTCACTCGCATCCGGAACGCGTCGCGCGCCCGGCATGCCGAGGTGCTCGTCCCAGCCTCCAAGCTGAAGCTTCAGATGGCCCGCATCCTCGTGGATGAGGGGTTCGTCGCCTCCTTCGTTGAGACGAAGAAGGGCCCAGAGAACTACCTCCAGGTCACCCTGAAGTACGTCGACGGCAAGGTGCCGGTCGTCTCAGGCCTCAAGCGCATCAGCAAGCCTGGCCTAAGGGTTTATGCTGGTAAGACAGAGATTCCGCGCGTGCTCGGCGGCCTCGGTGTTGTCATCTTGAGCACATCAAAGGGGATCATGACCGGAGCGCAGGCCCACAAGGCCCAGCTCGGCGGCGAGATCCTCGCCTACGTCTGGTAGAGGAGGGGACTGATGTCACGAATCGGACGCAAGCCCATCGCCGTACCAGCAGGGGTGAAGGTCACCATTGAGGGTCGAACCGTTTCGGTCACCGGACCGAAGGGGACTCTCTCGCGTGAGATCCCTGGCGCAGTCGCATTCACCCTTGAGGCGGATGTGATTACCGTGACGCGTCCCGATGACAGCAAGACCAACCGCTCCATGCACGGCCTCTGCCGCACCCTCATCGCCAATATGGTCGAGGGTGTTGCCACCGGCTTCCGCACCGATCTTGAGATCAACGGCGTCGGTTACCGCGCCGCCAAGGCGGGGAACAAGTTGACCCTGGCCCTCGGCTACAGCCACCCGATCGAGATCAACCCGCCAGCGGGGATCACCTTTGAAGTGGACGGCCAGACGAAGGTCGCCGTTCTCGGCGCCAACAAGGAGCTCGTCGGCCAGATCGCCGCAGAGATCCGTTCCCTCCGAAAGCCTGAGCCATACAAGGGGAAGGGCATTAAGTACGTCAACGAGGTCATCCGCCGCAAGGCCGGTAAGGCCGGAAAGGTTGGTGCCAAGTGAGCCGCGCAACGACACGCGTCGCGTCGCGTAAGCGCCGCCACGTTGGCATTCGGCTGGTGGTTGAGGGTTCTGCGGCACGACCGCGACTCGCAATCTTCCGCAGCCTGAACCACATCTACGCGCAGGTGATCGACGACGCCGCGGGGAAGACCCTGGCAGCGGCCTCAACGCTCGATGCGAAGGTGAAGGGCGACGCCAAGCGCACGAAGGTGCAGGAGGCCGCCGAAGTCGGAACCCTCGTTGCCGAGCGCGCTAAGGCCGCTGGTGTGGCGAAGGTCGTCTTCGACCGCGCTGGATTTAAATATCATGGGCGCCTCAAGGCGCTCGCAGACGCTGCCCGGGCTGCCGGGCTTGAGTTCTAGGAGGGCACTGAGATGGCGAGAATTGACGCGTCAAAGCTGACCCTCGCAGAGAAGG
>CAJABS010000172.1 GCA_903938075.1 uncultured Chloroflexota bacterium
AGTGGCTCGACACCTGCCTCGTCTGCAAGGGGAGCACCTATCCGGCCCTGCTCCTCTACGAGCAGCTAGCCGACATGGCTTGCCAGCGGATCACGACCGGGATCACGGCCGCCTACCTCGGCGATCGGCCCGTCGTCGCCATGCTCGACGCCTACAACGCCACCGGCTCCACCCGCTTCGTCAACTTCAACACCTCCCGCAACCCTCTCTGGCAGACCGCCCCCGATAAGTGCCACGTGAATTGGGTGATTTTCGACAGCGAATGGGAGGCTGAGTTCTGCCGCGTCGTCGAGGGGCATCCTCAGGTGCGGGCCTACGTAAAGAACCACAACCTCGGCTTCGAGGTCCCGTACCGCTACGGCTCCGAGGTTCGCAAATATTTCCCCGACTTCATCGTTCATGTCGATGACGGCCACGGCGAGGACGACCTGTTGCGTCTCGTCGTCGAGATCAAGGGCTACCGCCGCGAAGACGCGAAGGAAAAAGCCGCCACGATGGCCACCTTCTGGGTGCCCGGCGTGAACCAGCTCGGCACGCACGGCCGCTGGTCGTTTGCCGAATTGACCGAGGTCTACAAGTTTGAGACCGATTTTGCCGCCAAGGTCGGTCAGGCCTTCGACGTCATGCTCGACGAAGCGAGCGCATCCCACGGAGCGGCGACCGCCGTTGCTTCCCGATGAAACGCGACATGGTCCTCCAGCTCACGACCACCTTCGAAGGCCATGCCCAACAGGCCGAAAGCGGCGTCGAATACTGGCTGGCCCGCGACCTCCAGCACCTCCTCGGCTACGCAAACTGGGTCAATTTCCTGAATGTGGTCTCCAAGGCCAAAACGGCCTGTGAAGGCTCAAAACACCGCATTTCCGACCATTTCGTTGACGTCAGCAAAATGGTCGAACTCGGCTCGGGCAGCCAGCGGGAGGTGGAAGACCTCATGCTCACCCGATACGCCTGCTACCTCATCGCTCAGAACGGCGATCCGAAGAAGCCGGAGATCGCCTTCGCGCAATCCTATTTCGCGATTCAAACCCGCCGTGCGGAATTGATCGAGGAGCGCATTCTGGCGACGGAGCGGATCGCCGCGAGGCAAAAGCTCACCGCGACGGAGAAGGAGCTTTCCCATGTGATATTCGAGCACACGGGGGGCGAAAAGAACTTCGCGATCATCCGCAGCAAAGGCGACCAGGCGCTCTTCGGCAAGACGACCCAGGCCATGAAGGCGCGATGGAAGGTTCCCGACGGCCGCCCGCTCGCGGACTTCGCTCCCACGATCATTCTCAAGGCGAAGGATTTCGCCACGGAGATCACGATCTTCAATGCCCGGGCCCATGGCCTGGAAACGGAGCATGCCATCTCCAACGAGCATGTCACAAACAACGAAGCCGTTCGCAAGACGCTGATCGATCGGGGCATCCGGCCGGAGCATCTTCCCCCGGCGGAAGACGTGAAGAAGGTCGAACGCCGCTTGGCGAACGAAAACAAAAAGGCTCTCGGCGATCCTCCGTCGCTCGATTTCCAGGAGGGCTCCGATGGCTAAGCGCAAGAAAGCCGACATCTTTCCAGCCGACACCTCCAAGAAGGGCAAGTCGGTCGAGACGCTCACCCATGAGGGCGACAAACGCCGCAACATCCCCACCGCCGAGATGCAGTCGGTCGTCAAGAAAGACCAGCAGGGGCCGGTGCGCGTCGAATACGACCGTCGAAACCGCGACCTCGACCCGCAGCTCGTGTGGCGTGGGAAGGACGAGCAGGACTGGAGCGACCTCGTCGTCAACGCCCCGCCGCTCTACATCCAGGAGAAGGTCCACCCCAAGGCCCTCATCGACGATCTCCTCAAGCAGACCGATCGGGCCGAGAAGCACGGCCGCGAATACCAGCACGATCTCTTCGACGTCTTCAACGGCATCCCGTCCGGCGCCGACAAGACCGACTTCTATCATCACGATCAAAACTGGTCGAACCGGATGATCCTGGGCGACTCGCTCCAGGTAATGGCGAGCCTCGCCGAGCGCGAAGGCCTGCGTGGCAAGGTGCAGTGCATCTATTTCGACCCCCCCTACGGCATCAAGTTCAACTCCAATTTTCAGTGGAGCACGACGAGCCGCGACGTGAAGGACGGCAAGGCCGACCACATCACCCGCGAACCAGAGCAGGTGAAGGCGTTTCGGGATACGTGGAGGGATGGAATCCACAGCTACCTTACGTACCTCCGCGATCGGCTCACGGTTGCTCGCGATCTATTGACGGACTCGGG
>CAJABS010000173.1 GCA_903938075.1 uncultured Chloroflexota bacterium
CCCCAGAGCAAGAGCGAGGGCGCCTCGCCGCGCTCAATAAGTCGGCGCAGTGGCCCACCTGGACCTACCAAGGCCACCTGCCCCACCACCTCATCAAGGGTCGATGGGCGCATCCGCGCGGCAAGGGGCTGCGCCGGTGCGAGGCCACCAAGGAGCGTTGCCTTCTCTTTCATTCCACTGATCATCGCACCCTTCACGCCGCTCTCGGGTACGCTTGCCCAACTGATGCCCGATTTTTCTGAACTAGGACTTGCCCCCGAACTCCTACGAGCCGTCGCTGACGAGGGGTACACCGAACCGACCCCAATCCAGGCCCAGGCGATCCCGCACGTCCTTCAGGGCCGCGACCTTCTCGGCGCCGCCCAAACAGGAACGGGGAAGACTGCCGCCTTCGTGCTGCCGATCTTGCAGCTACTCAAGCCGATGTCCTCTACTTCGCCAAGCCCTGCTCGCCATCCCGTCCGAGCGCTCGTGCTGACGCCAACGCGCGAACTCGCGGTGCAAATCTCTGAAAGCGCTGCCACCTATGGGCGGCATCTGCCGCTGCGCAGCGGCGTCGTCTACGGCGGCGTGCCGATGCCACCACAGCAGAAGATGCTCCTCGCCGGACTTGAGATTCTGATCGCAACGCCGGGCCGGCTCCTTGACCACGCGAACTCCAAGACGGTCAACCTTTCACAAGTGTCGATCCTGGTCCTCGATGAGGCCGACCGCATGCTCGACATGGGCTTCATGCCCGACCTCAAGCGCATCCTCGCCATGATTCCGAAGCAGCGCCAGAGCCTCCTCTTCTCGGCGACCTTCTCTGAGCCGATTCGCGCCTTGGCGCAGGACTTCCTGCGTGACCCAATCACCGTTGAGGTGGCGCGACGAAATCAGACAAACGAGAATGTTCGGCAGGTGATCATGGCGGTCGACGATCGACGCCGACGACAGCTGCTCAGCGATCTCCTACGCACCAAGCCGTGGGAGCAGGCGCTCGTCTTCGTAAACCGCAAGGTTGAGGCGAATCGCCTCGGCGACTTCTTGCATCGCGACGGACACACCGTGGTAGAGATTCACGGAGACAAGGATCAGAAGCAGCGCAACCGTGCCCTTGCCGCGTTTAAGGCGGGCGAGGCGCGCGTGATGGTCGCCACCGATGTTGCGGCACGCGGTCTCGACATCGAGGCACTCCCTGCAGTGATCAACTACGAGCTCCCCTTCGACCCTGAGGATTACGTGCACCGCATCGGCCGCACCGGTCGCGCAGGCGCACTCGGCGAGGCAGTCAGTTTTGTTGCCCCCGACGAGATGGATAAGTTGAGCCTGGTGCGCAAGCTCACGAAGGCCGGACTCCACATGGAGATTCCGCTCGGCTACGAACCGATCCTGCTCGACTTCCCGCGCGACTTGATCGCCAAGGCGCAGATGATTCGCCTGCAGCGAGGTCGCCGCTAGCTCGTCGCTCCTGTCCCAACCTGGCGGATGAACTCCATGATGCGGATCTCTAGATCGTCGCGTACCTCGCGATACGCCTCAAGCTGACGCTCTTCACTCCCCCCAACCTTTGAGGGGTCTGGCAGCGACCAGTGCTCGCGCTGTCCACCATTCGGGAAGATGGGGCAGGCATCGTTCGCTGCGTCGCAGACGGTAATCACGTAGTCGAACGTCTCGTCGAGGAACTGGTGGAGCGTCTTGCTGGTTTGAGCCGACGCATCAATTCCGATCTCGCTCAGCACGGTGAGGGCATGGGGGCGAACCAGCGTCGCCTCGGTACCGGCGCTCTCTACCTCGAAGGCGCTGCGGCCACGTGAGCGCAGCAGCGCCTCGGCGATCTGGGAGCGTGCACTGTTGTGGGTGCAGAGGAAAAGGACGCGTGTGCTGCTCATGGCTCCATTCTAGCGATGCAGATTACCGCCCGATTACCAGCACGCTATCCTCGTGGGCATGAAGCGTCTGCGGCGGCTTTCAACCGTCCTCCTCTTTGTGCTGGCGGGCCTCACCACCCTCCCCTACCTCGTCGATGTGCCGAAGGGTGCCGATGTGGACCCCGCGACGCTCCTCGCAGTTGCCGCCGCCCCAGGCGCGCGCATCATCACCGCGGATGGGGTGCAAAGTGTTGTCGCCGAGGCGGGTGATCCGCAAGATCCTGCCCTGCTGCTCATTCACGGCTTTGGCGGGAGCACCTTCGGCTACCGCGATGTGATGGCGCCACTCGCCGCACGCGGGTGGCATGTGATTGCCATTGACCTTCCCGGGTTTGGCCTCTCCGAGAAGTCGTGGGGGCGCGACTACAGTCATAAGGCGCAGGCCACCTTCGCCCTCGCGGTCCTCGACCAAATGAACGTTGATCGCGCCGTACTCCTCGGGCACAGCATGGGCGGCAACGTGATCAGTTGGATGCTCGCCCTCGCACCAGAGCGCGTTGCTGGCCTCGCCTACATTGATGCCGCTGTCGCACAGCCGAAGAGTGGCGTCAGCAGCTCCCCATCGACCGCTGCTGCACTGCTCGACGTGCCGCCGATCAGGCGCATCGCACGCATTGTGATCCGCAACGCCTTCAGCCCCGCAACGTTCGGTGAACTGCTCTCCTCCGCCTTCGCCGTGAAGAGCGCCGTCACTCCGGACTTGGTCGCAGGCTACGCCGCATCATCACAGTTGCGCGATTGGGATCTGGCACTCCTCGGCATCGTTCGCGACGGCGCTAAAAATGCACTCCCGGCACCGATTGAAGATCTCACCGCGGCCGCTGGGTCACCGCCGACGTTGATCCTCTGGGGGCGAGACGACAGCTGGGTGCCACTAACGAGCGGCGAGGTACTCCGAGGAGACCTGCCAGAGGCAGCGTGGGTCGTGCTGCCAGGGATCGGCCATGTGCCGTTTGAAGAGGACGTGCCAGGGTTCATTGACGCTGTCGGCGGCTGGCTCGACACGCTGCGCTAATGGGCGCGTTTCGCACCGAGAGAGTTGGCTGGCGCGCTAGGATTCGAACCTAGGATCCCCTGCTCCAGAGGCAGGTGCCTTACCGCTTGGCCACGCGCCAACGGTGCCGATCGTACCCCAGTGGCGCGCCACCGTCAGCCGACGCACGCATAAAGAGGCAAGATATGCGGCATGGCTACCGCTAAACGATCAGCACGCACGCCGTCTGCTTCGACCCCTGCGGGCATCTTCAGCGAATCTCAACGCCGTACCCTTGCCGCGCTGGCGGAGGGGTTCGTCGCTGGAGGAGGTGTGGCACGCGCCGCTGCCGCGGAGACGGCGATCGCCAAGGTGGTTGATCCTGCCCTCCACGGCCAGCTCCGGCTGGTGCTCAACCTTCTCGATACCCGAATCGGCAGCCTGCTGATTGGCGGGCGCCTCGCGCGGTTCGGCACCTTAAAGGCGACGCAGCGAGACGAGTTCTTGCGCCGCTGGGTGCAACACCCCGTGCCGATGCTCCGCAGCGGCGCTGCCGTCTTCCGCAAACTCCTCTCGTTCATTGCCTACTCGGATGCCGATGAACCGGCCGATGCACTCGTGCGGACCCGCCTCAGCGGCCTGGGCTACAACCCAACTCCAAACGCAACCACGGCCAACGTCACAAAGATCACCGCCTTTGACCCAGGCTCTGCAGAGCGGATCGCCGTTGACGTTTTGGTGATCGGCTCAGGAGCTGGCGGTGGAAGCATTGCGCGCGACCTCTCCGCCGCGGGTCGCGAAGTGCTCGTTATTGAGGCGGGTGGCCTCTATACCGAGGAGACCTTCCCAACAAAGGAGCGCGATGCCTACGAGCGCCTCTATCTCGACTCAGGCTTCACCGCCACCGCGGATGCGCATATCGCGATCCTTGCGGGCGGCACCGTTGGCGGCGGAACCACGGTGAACTGGATGACGGCGATTCCTATTCCTGAGCCGGTGCGCGAGGAGTGGGAGGGTGAACATGGTGTTACCGGCGCCAGCGGACGCGAGTTCGCCGGCGACCTCACCGCTGTACTGAAGGAGATCGGCGCAAAGGACTCTCAAGACGTGCCGCTGAAAGATGAGGCGATCATCCGCGGCGCAGAGAAGCTCGGCTGGAGTAGTGAGCGCATTCAGATGAACCGCGCCGAGTGCAGCGACTGTGGAACCTGCCCATTCGGCTGCAAGGTCGGGTCAAAGCAGTCCTCACTTCGGCTCCACTTGGCGCAGGCGGTTGCCAACGGCGCGCGCATCCTGCCCGACTGCAAGGCGGAGCGACTCGTGTTTGAGAACGGCGCAGCAACCGGAGCGATTACCACCCTCGGCACGCGCGCAGGAACACCTCGAACGCTGGAGATTGTCGCCAAGACGGTCGTCGTCTCTGGTGGTGCACTCCGCACGCCGGTTCTCCTGCAGCGCAGCGGACTAACGCATCCGGCTATCGGCAAGAATCTTCGACTTCATCCGGTCAGCCTGGTTGCCGGCGTCTTTGATGAGCCGGTCGAGATGTGGCGCGGCACAATGCAAGCGGCGAAGAGCTCACGCTTTATTGATCCCGATGAGGAGCGCAACGGCTACATCATCGAGAGTGCCCCTGGCCACCCTGGCCTGCTCGCCCTCGGCATCCCGTGGAGTTCTCGTGCAGAGCATGAGCGCCTCATGAAGCTGGGCCGCTTCATCGCACCCTTCTTGGCGATCGTGAAGGACGATGCTGGCGGCACCGTAACCACGAGCCGTGCCGGCTTTGCCGAGATCAACTACCGCACCACGCCACGAGATGAGCGCGGACTGCGTCATGCGCTGCGATCAATGTCACGCATCGCCGAAGCCGCTGGAGCGAGCGAAATCATCGCCGCCGGTTCACCGCCAATGAGCTGGCGTCGGAGAGAGGGGACCGAGGCGCTCGAGGTCTACCTACGCCGGCTGCACCGCTTCGACTTTGCCCCTAACCGCGGAACCGTCTTCTCTGCGCACCAGATGGGCACAGCGCGTATGGGCTCCGACGCGCGGGATCACGTTTGTGACCCGTGGGGCCGCGTTCGCTCTACGGCGCGACCGCGCCCAAGCGATCCGCATGGCGGGCTGATCAAGAACCTCTACATTGCCGACGGTTCGCTCTTCCCAACCGCACTCGGCGTGAATCCGATGGTCACGATCTTGGCTGTCGCGAAGCGCGTCTCGCGTGCGATCATCGCCGACACGCGCGCCTAGGCGCTATCAAGGAGTTGGAGCGGGAGACGAGGCTCGAACTCGCGACATCTTGCTTGGAAGGCAAGTGCTCTACCAACTGAGCTACTCCCGCGCGAAAGACACAATAGCAAGGAGGCGGCATGCAGGGTTACGGTGAGCGTGAAGGGGTCTGGATTGGGCTCCTCATCGGCGGTGTTGCGCTTGGGCTTCTGCTCGCCCTCCTGTTGACCGCCGTTAGCCTCGCCGACTGCGATCAGCGCTACGGCGCAATTGAACGTTGGAACGCTGACCCCGGCCCACGCTATCAAGACGTCTACCCAGCGGAGTTTGCGGCGTGGGTGCGGGAGTGTCGCGACTAGGCCTCGCTGACCGCCTCCAGCGGCTTCGCACGGCGCAGGGCACGCAGGCGGTTGATTCGATCAACGAGTGGTGGGTGCGTAGCTAAGAAACCAGCCGACCGCTCTTCAAAGTGCTTCACCGGATTAATGATGTACATGTGCGCGGTGGCCTTGGTCGCGACCTCAAGGACCTCCTTGTCCCCCGCCAGCTTCGCGAGCGCGCGCTCTAGCCCAGCAGGATTACGGGTGAGCTCTACCCCAGATGCGTCAGCCAAGTATTCGCGTTGACGCGAGACGGCGAGCTGCACCAGCCGTGCGGCAATCGGTGCAAGGATGGCCAGAACGATGGTTAGGATGATGAAGATCACCTGGATCGCGCCGCCCCCGTTGCGATCGTTATCGCGCTGACGCCCGCCACCCCAGAAGGCCCAGCGAATCACGAGATCGCTGAGCAGTGCGAGTGACCCGACGAGCGCCGCGACGAGTAGCCCGTAGCGAATATCAAAGTTGCGCACATGCGAGAGCTCGTGGGCGATCACGCCGCTCATCTCTTCGCGGTCGAGCGCGTGCATAAGCCCTTGGGTCACGGCGATGCTGGCATGCTCTGGATCACGCCCCGTGGCAAATGCGTTGAGCGCCGTGTCATCGATGGTGTACACCTTCGGCTTCGGCATGTTCGCAGCAAGACAGAGCTCGCTCACGATGTTGTCGAGTTCACGCTCCTCGCGGCCGGCCGAAGGGTCAAGCTCTTTTGCGCCAGCCGCAGCAAGGACCGCCTTGTCGCCACTGAAATATGCGCCGAGTGTCAAGAGGAACCCCACGACAAACGCCCCAAGGGCGAAGGGAATCCCACCGTCAACAGTTCCACTGAGTGCGATCCCTGCGCTCGCCCCGAAGGCGGCGAGAATCGCCACCACAATCAAGACGAGAAGGAGTGACTTCCGTCGATTCTCCGCCGCAAGGTCGTAGAAGGTAGCCATCGCGTCGACTCGAGCCGACTAGGAGAGGTTGACCTTCGGAACGGCCTCCTCGGCATCAGGGGCATCGAAGAAGTCGCGCTTGGCGAATCCGAATGCACCTGCGAAGAGCAGGCCCGGGAAGGTCTGCACAGCGTTGTTGTACGAGAGCACGGTGGCGTTGTAATGCTGTCGGCTGAACCCAATCTGATTTTCGGTAGAGGTGAGCTGCTCCTGCAACTGAATCACATTCTCATTCGACTTCAGCGTTGGGTATGCCTCGACGTTGGCGAAGAGGGTGCGGAGCGAACTGGTCAGCATGTTCTCAGCCTTCGCCTGTGCCGCAGTGTCGCCAGAGGTGCCAGCGTTGACAGCAGCTGCTCGCGCGGCGGTTACGCCCTCGAGCACGCCCTTCTCAAAGCCCATCTGCCCCTTAACGGCATCAACAAGGTTTGGAATCAAGTCATAGCGGCGCTTGAGCTGCACCTGGATCTGGCCCAGTGCCTCATCAACACGGTTGCGCCCATTCACGAGTCCGTTAAAGGCAGAGATCGCTACGAGTGCGAGCACTCCAACGATTACGAGAACTGGTAGCAGCCCTTCCATGGCATCCCCCTTCAACTACACCTGTGGCGGCATGTGTCGCCTCCGTCCAGTATAGGACCACTCCCCGCACAAACCCCGGGTCGTTTGACGACCCCCCGGGGGGGAGGCGTAGGCTGGGTACAGCAACTGGGTTGAGGCCTCGGAGGTCTCCCCTGGTGCGGGTGCAGCCCGGCTTCCTGGGCCCCCGCGTGAAAGGCACTGAACGATGAACGTTCTGTTGGTTGGAACCGGCACGGTCGGCGAGGCAATCGCCCACCTCATCAAGGGGAAGAAGTGGCTCGGCACCCTCACCCTCGCGGACTACTCGCTTGACCGTGCACGCACGGTTGCTGATGCCGTCAACGCTGGCTACAAGGTTGCCCAGGTTGACGCAGGGAACGCTGCGCAACTAAAGGAGCTCATTGCCAGCTCCAAGGCAGACCTGGTACTGAACGCCGTAGATCCGCGATTCGTCCCGGCGGTCTTTGACGCCGCGCTTGAAGCGGGTGTGCACTACATCGACATGGCAACGAGCCTCTCGATCCCCGACGCCGCGAATCCGTACACCGTTCCAGGACTGATGCTCGGTTCGTATCAGGAGGAGCGCAAGAAGCTGTGGGAAGACCGCGGCAAGTTGGCGCTCATCGGCATGGGAATGGACCCAGGCCTCTCCAATATCTTTGCCGCCTACGCAAAGAAGTGGACCTTTGACGACATCTCAGCGGTGCACGTGCGCGACGGTGGTGACCTGCGCATTGAGGGCTACCCGTTTGCGACGGTCTTCAGCCTCTGGACCGTGATTGAAGAGTGCCTCAACCCGCCGATCGTTTGGCGCAACGGCAAGATCGAGGTTCGCGAGCCGTTTAGCGAGCCCGAAGACTTCGTCTTCCCTGAGGGTGTTGGCCCGGTCATGTGTGTGAACGTTGAGCATGAAGAGGTCATTCAGCTGCCGCGCAGCATGAAGGCCGACGTGATCACCTTTAAGTACGCGCTCGGCGCCGACTTCATTGAGACGCTGCAGCTGCTGCACCGTCTCGGACTCGACGGCAAAGAGCCGATCAACGTGAAGGGGATCAAGGTCGCGCCGCGCGACGTGATCGGTGCCCTCTCACCAGACCCATCAACGCTCGGCAAGAGCATGATCGGTCGCGCGATCGTTGGAACGCTCGTTAGCGGCACCAAGGATGGACGCCCGCGCGAAACGTTCCACTATCAGGTGTGCGACGCAGCGGAGACGATGGGTCGCTACAACCTGCAGCCAGTTGCCTGGCAGACCGGCGTGATGCCGGTCATGGCCATGGAGCTGATCGCCGAAGGTGTCTGGGGCGGCGCAGGGGTGAAGTCGCCGGACATGATGGATCCGGATCCATTCCTCGACATCTGCGAGGACTACGACGTGACGGTCAAGCTGGAGCATCGCCTTCCCGGCCGCTCAATCCTGCCCGCAACGGAGCAGCCTCCTGTTGGCGCCAAGTCGGTCACGGTCAAGGGCTCGTCGAGCCCAACCGATACGGCCTACTCCGCCGCAGCGACGGCAGCGCTCTCGGCACCCGTCTCGTACCCAGAAACCGAGTCCGAGCGACGGGGGCGCGGCGGGCGCTAGAATCCGCCCGTGCCACGAGCCGCCGTACGGCGAAGTGGCCAAGTGGGGGGAGGATCCGAACCGATGAAGAGCTCCGTCGCGCTGCGCACGCTACCGACACCTGATTCGTTCCGCGTTCCGCCACGACTTGAGGGGCTGCGCCGCGTCTCATACAACCTCTGGTGGTCGTGGCACCCCGAAGCCCGCGCCCTCTTCCGCCGGATTCATCCAGGGCGCTGGATTGCAACGCGCAATCCCGTTGCGATCTGCTCTGGCCCAATTGACTGGGAGCCGCTCCTTGAGGATCCAAAGTTCCTGAGCCAAGTCGACGAGGTCGTTGCTGCGTTCGACAACTACATGGCTGGTGGCAGCGACCACTGGTTCCCTCGCACGCACGGTGCCAACCTCACGAATCCGATCGCCTACTTCTGTGCCGAGTTCGGCTGGCACGAGAGTCTCACCCTCTACTCCGGTGGCCTCGGCATCTTGGCCGGCGACCATATGAAGGCCGCCTCAGATATGGCGCTGCCACTCATTGGGGTTGGCCTTCTCTATCGACGTGGCTACTTCCGCCAAACCATTGATGCCGACGGGCATCAGGAGCATGCCTACCCTGAGATTGATCTCTCGCTGTTGCCCCTCGTTCGCGCCGCAGGCGCTAACGGCGAGCAGCTAGTTGTCTCGATTCCGCTTGGCGACCGACGCGTCTCAGCGGCGGTATGGGTTGCGCAGATCGGGCGTGTGCCCGTGTTGCTCCTGGACACCGATATCCCTGCAAACAACGAAGCAGACCGACCGATCACACACATCCTGTACGTGCGGGGTCGCGAGATGCGCCTGCACCAGGAGATGGTGCTCGGCGTCGGCGGCATCCGGGCCTTGCGTGCACTCGGCGTTGATCCGTCGGTTTACCACCTGAACGAAGGCCACTCGGCCCTGAACCTTGTGGAGCGTACGCGTGAGTTTGTCGCCGCTGGCGAGACGCTTGAAAGTGCCCTGGAGCACGTCAAGCGCCACACCGTCTTCACGATTCACACCCCCGTCTCTGCCGGGAATGAGAAGTTCGGCGTTGACCTGGTGAAGCGTGTCGTTGGTCCGCTCTGTGATGGCACGGGAGAGGCCGACGCTGGTGGCGTGCCACTGCAGCGCATGCTCGATCTCGCCGTAGGGGCCGAGGGGGACGGTGGTGTCTTTGACATGACCGCTCTCTCACTACGACTGAGCGTTGGAGCAAACGCTGTGAGCAAACTGCATGCCGAGACGGCAAACGCAACCTGGTCGCCGATCATCACCAACAAGATCCTTGGGATCACCAATGGGGTGCACATGCCAACCTGGGCGGGGCGTGAGACACGCGCCGTTTATGAGCAGTTCCTGAACGCCGATCTTGATCAGCTCGACACTGAAGGGCCAGAGGCGGCGGGGTTCTGGGAGCGTCTCGGCAGCGTCGACTCACGTGCCTGGTGGGATGCACACAGCCGGCAGAAGGTGGCGCTTGGAGAGTTCCTGCGCAGCTCCATTCGTCGACAGCTCGGTCGACATGGTGAGTCACCAGACGCCCTTCGCGAGGCGGATCACTTCTTCGACCCAAACGTTCTGACGATCGGCTTTGCACGTCGCTTCGCCACCTATAAGCGCGCCAACCTCCTCTTCACCGATATCGATCGTCTCACCCGCATCATGAGCAACAGTGATCGCCCAGTGCAGATCGTCTTCGCTGGCAAGGCCCACCCAGCTGACCGCGCTGGCCAAGAGGTCATTCGCGACATCTGGGAGAAGAGCCGCACCGATGCGTTCCGCGGGCGCATCTTCGTCATGGAGGACTACGACATGCGCACCGCGCGCTTCCTCGTTGCTGGTTGTGATGTCTGGCTCAACACGCCGCGGCGACCACTTGAAGCGTCGGGCACCTCGGGCATGAAGGCTTCGGCGAATGGCGCAGTGAACGTCTCCATTCTTGATGGCTGGTGGGACGAGGGCTACACGGGCACCAACGGCTTTGCAATCGGCGACACCTCCATCAACCCAGATGACGCAGCACAGGACGCGGCCGATGCCGAGAGCCTCTATCGCATCTTGGAGAACGAGGTCGTGCCGCGCTACTACGATCGTGGCGCCGACGGCCTCCCCGCCGCCTGGCTCGACCTGGCGCGTGCCTCGATCGGTAGCACCCTGTGGCGCTTCAGCACCACCCGCATGCTCCACGAGTACTGCGAGCAGCTCTATCTCCCTGCCGCCGCCCCACAAACGGGGTCTCACCGCTAACCTCTCCCCATGAGTAGCAGCAGCGCACCCCGTCGGATCTCGCTCGCGCTCACCCTGCACAACCATCAGCCGGTCGGCAACTTCGGCTGGGTCTTCGACGAGATTTATGAGAAGGCCTATCTCCCAATGATCGAGGCGCTGGAGCGCCACCCGAAGGTTCGACTCTCGCTGCACTACACGGGTCCACTCCTTGAATGGTTCGCCGCGGCCCATCCAGAGTTCTTGACGCGTGTGCGCGCACTCGTCGAGCGCGGCCAGGTTGAGATCGTTGGTGGCGGACTCTACGAGCCGATCCTCGCCTCACTCCCCGCGGCCGATCGTGTCGCACAGCTACGTCGTATGCGTGAGCGCATCAAGGAGCTTGTTGGCGTGGCACCACAAGGCGCCTGGCTCGCTGAGCGGGTCTGGGAGCCGTCGCTCCCGGCAGCACTCCACGACGGTGGCTATCGCTGGACGATCCTTGACGACGCCCACTTTCGCGCCGCCGCCATTCCCGAAGATGCACTCTGGGGCGCCTACCTCACTGAAGACGAGGGGAAGCCGCTCACCGTCTTCGGCACAGAACAGGGCCTGCGGTATCGCATCCCCTTCGGCTCTGTTGAGAGCGTGATTGAGTACCTGCGCGAACACGCCACGCCTGAGGGCGAGCGCATCGGCACGATGGGCGACGACGGCGAGAAGTTCGGTTCGTGGCCAACCACCTGGGATCACTGCTGGGGCGACGGTCAGTGGGTTGAGAAGTTCTTCACTGCACTCGAGAAGAACGCCGATTGGCTCGCCACAACCACGCCGTCGCGCTGGCTCGATGAGCGCGGACCAATTGGCCGTGTGTATCTACCAACCTCGTCGTACGCCGAGATGGGCGACTGGGTCTTGCCGCCAGATGAGTCACAGGTCTTTGGACCGATGTTGCACGCGGCTCAAGACGCAAAGAGCCCAGAGGCGCGCTACCTGCGCGGAGGCTTCTGGCGCAACTTCCAGGTGAAGTACAGCGAAATCAACGACCTGCATAAGCAGATGTTGCGGACCAGTGCCAAGGTGGCCGCCATGCCGGCCGGGGCCGAGAAGCTCGCCGCCGAGGATCACCTGCACCGCGGCCAGTCGAATGACTGCTATTGGCATGGACTCTTTGGCGGTGTCTACATCACCCACATGCGCCTGGCGACATTTGAGCACTTGATCGCCGCCGAAGACATCGCTGACGGCACTTACCGTCGCACGAACGCAGGGGCGGCACTCCCCGCGCTTCTCACCGATCTCGACCTTGATGGCACCGACGAGCTGCAGCTCGCCAACGCGGGTGCACGCCTGCAGATTGACCCGGCCGAGGGGGGTGCCGTTACATCGTTCGACCTTCGCGCTCCGCATCACGCACTCCTTGCAGTGATGCGTCGGCGCCCCGAGGCGTATCACGAGAAGCTGCGCGCGCATGCGGCAGCCGAGGCGGCCGGAACAGCGGCGAGTGCTGCGAGCGAGAGTGGTGGCGTGGCATCGATTCACGACATCGTTTCGGTGAAGGAGCCAGGCCTCGCAGCGAAGCTGCAGTACGACGACTACGAGCGACGCTCCGCCCTCCTGCGCCTCTACCCTGCTGGCACAAGCGGTCGCGCGATCGCCGACGGCACTGCAAAAGCAACCGGCAGCCTTACAGCGACTCCGTGGGCGCTGACAGAGCACGACGATCGCACTGCCACGCTGACAACCACGCAGCAGATTGCGGGTACGACCATTGCGGCAACACGAACGATTCGGCTGGCGGGGGGTCGCATGGACCCAACGCTCACCGTTGAGACAACGTTCGCGCACACCGGAGGCCCCGCTCTCAGCGCCGTCCTCGATGAGGAGTGGAACCTGATGCTGCTCGGTGGCGGCGGCAACCCCGCCGCGCACTGGACAGCGGCGGGAGTTCGCGCTGCACATGACGCACCGGGCGAGGCGGCAGCCGGCACATCACTCAACTCAGGAAACGATTATCTCGGCATTGCACTCTCAACCATCACGGAACCCCAGGCAGCGGCGGCATGGGCACCGATTGAAACGATCTCCAATTCCGAAGGCGGATTTGAGCGCGTCTATCAGGGGAGCTCGCTCCATCTGGTGCGCTCAATCGAACTTCAGCCTGGCGCCACGCTCACCGTGCGCACAGAGCATGCCTGCGGTCTAAGCCGCGACATCACCGGCGAAGAGGGCCTCCCCTCGTAATCCCCTACTCGGCTAAGCCGAGGAGCCGCTCAAGGAGTGGGATCGGCGGAGTGCCATGTGAGAGCACCGCGCGCAGGTGCTTCGGTCGCGAGAAGCCCGGCGTCTCCACACGGTTCCCTGGTAGGTCTGCCCCATCAACGTGCGCCACTGGCCCACCAGCTGCGCGTCGCGCACGGTCCTCAATCTCCCAGCAGCCCATGGAGCCGACAAAGTAGGTTGGTAGCTGCGTCGAGGTGAGTCGAGCGCGCAGATACTTCGCCTTCGCCTCCGCCTCCTCTTGCCAGCTCTGGCCAACCATCAGGTCAAGTGCCCACGCCTCATCTCGGCCATCCGCGTGGATGCCAGCATCAAGGAGTGCATTGGCAATGCAGCGGAGGTAGAACTTCCAGTGCACCAGTTCCAGGGCGAGGTCACCGTCGCCGAACCCTTCGTCGAGCATCACCTGCGTCACATAGACCGCCCACCCTTCAGCAAACACGCCAGAGCCGAAGGCGGCACGGAGTGGGCGTGGCGTCTGATTGGCAGCGGCGAGTTGCAGGTAGTGACCGGGGATCGCCTCATGAATCGCGAGGAGCGCCAACATGCGGTTGTTGTCTTCCCGCATCTTTGACTCAATCTGTTCTGGCGTGGCGTCATCTGGAGCAGGGGTGACGTAGAAGAAGCTCTTCTCGCCACGATCGAGGGGGCCTGGCGCGTCAAGGAAGGCGCCGCCATACGCACGCAGGAAGAGCGGCGTCCACATGATCTCAAGTGGCTCTTTCGGTAAGTCTACTAACCCAGTTTTTCGGATGAACGCTTCGCATCGCGCAGTCTCAGCGCGTGAACGATCAAGCATCTCTTCTGGCGCGCAGTGATCACCACCGATGGCGTGGAGTACCTCAGCAACAAGCGTTGAGCTATCGCCGCTGAGCGCTGCAGATGCCCGCTCTCCGAGCCACTCTGGCGCAATGCGCTGGGCGATCGAGATCATGCGTGCGCGTACCGACGCAAACTCCTGCTCACCCTTCGCCGCAATAGCAGCCCGATCGTGTGAGCCGAAGAGGGTGTGGCGGAGCGCGCGGTCGTAGAGTGCTGCACCGTAGCGTCCCTCGCCAGAACTCTTCGGCAGCACCTCGCGCTGGAGTCGCTCAATGAACCGAGTTGTCGCCGCAGCGGCCGCATCAGCCGGAGCGCGCAGCGCTTCGCCGTACGTTGCTACTGCCAACTCGGCGAGCTCAGCGATGCCGGGTGCTTGCGCGATCGCCGTTTCGGCATGAAGGCGACTCACCGGCCGTGCGGGGAGCGTGATCGTGCCGGTTGGCGGGAGATCCCCCCCGCGTCGCGGTGCCCCATCATCGGCGGGCACGCGCAACTCAGGGAGACCGGTGAGGTCACCGATGGCCGCCTCAAGAAGGTCAGGCACCGCAGCGAGCCGACTGGCGAGGTCGCTGGCGCGACGCTCCGGCGTACCGAAGCCGCGTGCGATCAGCGGAAAAAGCCCGCCACCAATCACGGAGACGGTGTGAAGGGCGTCCCACGCCTCAGGCTGCACCTCTTGCAGTTCGAACCGGATCGCTCGAATGGTGCCAAGAGCTAGGTCGCGGTCGCAGAGGTCGTCGGGGCTAAGGCTCGCCAGAGGAGCGGCAACCAGTCGTGCCTCTTCGCGGTCGCACCAGGCCAGCCGCTGAGCGCGGCCCGCGGGTCCGGGTTCACCCCACGACCCGTCGTGATCGTGAATCCCCATCCCCGTTGCGGCTACGGGGTGCAGCGCGGCGAAGCGCGCGAGGAGGCCGGCGGCGTCAAGGGCATCAATCATCGTCGGCAGGGTACCATCAGCACATGGGTGCACAAGACACTACCGACGCCTTCTTCGAGCTGCTGAATGCAGACGACCGCGCGGGCGCCCTCAAACTGATGGATGAGCGCATTGAGATGCGCGTGCACGTTGCCGAGAGTGTCCAGCTCCTGAAAGGCCATGAGCGCGTTGGCGGCTGGTTCCTGCGCGCCGACAAGGGCCTGCGCATGATCCCAGGCGAGGTCAAGGACACTGGCGCTCAGGTCGAGTGCGACATCTTGGTCGTACGGCCAGGGTCGGCAAGCAGCAAGATCGATGCAACCATCAAGGTTGAAGCTGGCAAGATCACCGCGATCAACTTCTCGCCGCGCGACCGCTAGTTCACCTGCCCGTTACGGGCTCGGCGAGGTCACCACATCGGGGATCACTTGCGGAATGATCAACTCCTGACCCACATAGATCGTCAGTGACTTGCGATTAATCGCGGGATTTGCACTCAGGATGACATCGATGCTGATCTGATACAGCCCAGCAATCTTCCCGAGCGTATCGCCCGACTTCACGCGATAGAGCACCGCCTCTGGTGTCGGAGTCGGCGTCGGAGATGGGCTGACGTCACTCGTTGGTGAGGCGCTCGGTGTTGGTGTTGCCGTTACGCCGGCAATGAAGCCGTTGACCCCCTTCAGAATCGTCGGGAGTGAGAAGAGGACTACTGCTGCAAGAACGAGGAGTGCTGCGGCGCCACGCGTCCCTCCCGGAATCCTGGGAAGCCGCAATGCGGCACGTGGTGCCTCGTCATCCATGGAGCGACGCTTATGGAGTGGCACGACACGTACGCGCTCCTCCTCAGCTGGGCTGAGCTCGTAGCTTGGCTCGCCTGGGGTCGGTGCCGCTGACCAGATGCTCCCCCTCGGGCACGTCGTCGTATTCGTCCGCAATCTCGTCGGTACCGAGCGACGCCGCTGCGAGATCGACTGGTGCGCTTGCTGCCGGGGTGCCGAATGGGAGTGGCTGTGGGGCGGGGCCATCAACGGTCTGCGCCGCTTCGCGCGAGGCCCATGCAAGGAAGATCGGGCAGGCGGTAAAGGTTGGAGTGAGACAGATCTCGCCCTGTCGCTGCAGGTCGATCGGCTCTGCGGGGCGCTTCGCGAAACAGGAGTGCGCCGCGCTCGGCTGTGACGATCGTTTCGACGAGTCTGCGCCCGTAGCAATAAACGGGCAAACGTTGGCGCTCATGACGCCGATCCTACCCCCTCGCGCCAGATCGTCTCCATGCGATCGGCAAGAGCCTCGCTCCACGCGGCGGCAAAGGTCAGCTCCTCTCGACTCCCAGCCTCTGGGGTCGATCGATCAGCGCACGGCGAAGTGTCCTCAAGTGCGATCACCTCAACACTCGGTAGACCGAATCTACGATTGTGGAATCGGAAGATGACAGGAACGATCGGCACACCCGTGCGCATGGCGATGAGTGCAGCGCCGGGGCGGAACTCTGCAAAGCGATCAGGGGGGCCACCCGTTCCACCCTCGGGCATCACGCCGTAGTGGGCTCCGGCGGCGAAGACGGCGCTCGCAGCATTCAGGTGCGTTTCGATCCCACTCGTGCCGCGCCACACGGGCAAGAGGCCGCCGAGCCGTCGCAGCAGCGCGGAGCGAACGCGCCCACGTCCAACAATGAATGGGCCGAGGCCAAGCCACCAGATCCGCGGCGATGCCGGGGCGGCGATGCCGAGGGCAAACGCTTCGTAGTAGCGACGGTGCGGAGCACCTACAAGAATGCGCGGCCCCGACGTTGCGATGCGCTCAAGCCCCACCGCGCGAACGCGCATCCCGAGCGCACCAAGCACCACGCGCAAGGTGAAGCGCAGGGCTCGATAGGAGAGGCTCGCCTCCGCCCAGGGCTGGCGGCCAAGCCATGCGACGCCCTCGCCCGCTGCAGGCGGGATCAGGGCATCTCGGCTGTACGAGCTGTACGCCCGTACCTTTCGATCACTCATATCGTGAAACCCTACACGCTCCCACCCCCCGCCATGCAGGGCTGCCGCACGCCGCACAGTCCGCTACCGTAGAGAGAGGCGGCCACCATGGCCGCGCAGCAGAAAGGGGAAACCATGGAGACCGTGGAACTCGTTCTCGTCTTTATCCACCTACTCGGGATGGCCGCAGTGGTTGGGGGATATTTCGCTGGGCTGAAGGCCTCGCCAAAGCGACTCACCGCCGGGATCACCCATGGCACCCTGCTTCAGTTCCTGACTGGCGTGCTCCTGGTTGGCCTTGCCGAGATGGGGACCGATGAGGTCAACCATGCGAAGTTCGGCATCAAGATCGCGGTGACTGCCGTGATCCTGCTCCTTGCGTGGCCGCGCCGTAAGGACGTATCGATTGCATCAAACACCTATCACGCGATCGGCGTACTCGCGCTACTCAATGTGGCCGTTGCCGTATTTGTAAAGTAAGAGAGGAGACGACGATGAAGAACCTATTCAGCGAGTTCACTCCCGTCACCGTTCATGCCCATTGCGACGTGCCGTGCGGCATCTACGACCCATCGGGGGCAGTCATTGCCGCCAAGACGGTCGCCCGCATGGTCGAACTGATCGGCCAGATCGAGGTGACCGATAGCGCCACGCGCAACAAGTTTGTGCGCTGCGTTGCCGTCAAGGAAGAGCACGCCGAGAAGGTGAAGCACGAGGTCCAGATCATCTGGTCCGACTACTTCAAGCCAGAGCATCTGGCGAAGTTCCCCGACCTGCATGATCAGGTCTGGAAGCTCCTGAAGTTGGCCTCCAAGAACAAGCAGAACGTAGATGCAGCCGCAGCGGCAGAGCTTGTCGCTGCAACCGAGGCATTTGCTGCCACGTTCGCCGCGTCAAAGGCGTAACGCACCGCTGTGACTGAACGACCCGGACGGATCTGGGTCGCCGATGTTGCTGAACGCTCAATGGAGCCGGCCCTCCTTGCGGGGGACCGGCTCCTTGTGCTTCCAGCAGGTCCCGCCGGTCTCCCTGGCCTCAGAGGGAGCCCGCCGATTGGCAGCGTCGTCATCGTTGCGCGCGAAGGGCGCCTCGACGTCAAGCGCGTCGCTCCACCGCCTCCGGGCGCCTCAGGGCTCTGGCTTCTTGGCGACAACGCGGAGCTTTCGCGCGACTCGCGGCATGACGGGGCCCTGCCACTCAGCGCACTCCGGGGTCGGGTGATCTACCGCATTGGGCCGCGCGGTCGGAGGGGGAGAGTTCCCGCTGCGCGCTAAGGGCTAGAGCTGCGCGTGCAGTTCCGCCAGTAGATCGAGTGAGGCCGTTTCTGTGGGGTCCATGTGCTGCACCATGAGTCGGCTCGCCCCCGTATCGCGGAAGGCACGCATCTGGGCGAGCGCCTGGTCGGGTGTTCCGACCAGCCATCGCGCGCGACGCGGTGCAAGGTACTCCTCAGGATCGCCAGCGGCGCCAATGCGCGACATGAAACTACTGATCTTCTCCAGATACTCAGGCTCCGTTCGGCCGATCATCGCGCCCGTCATCGCGGAACGAGCAAGGCTCTCTGGCGCCCGACCTGCTGCGGCACACGTTGCGTCGAGCTGTGCAAACTTCTCACGCGCGGTCGCTGGGGTCGATGAGGTGAGATTGAACTCGTCAGAGAACTTCGCAGCGATGCGCATGCCGCGCGGCGAGCCCTCGCCGCCCGTAATAATCCAGGGCACAGGAGCCGGCTTCGGACGGAACAGGGCGTCGCTCACGCTGTAGTGCTTGCCGCTAAACGACCAGCCGTCGGGACCGGACCAGAGAGCACGAACAATTTCCAACTGCTCTTCGAGCATCTCTGCGCGCGTCGCCATCTCAGGGAAGGGGAAGCCGTAGCGACGATGTTCTGACTCGTGCCAGCCGGTGCCGAGGCCGGCATGCAACCGCCGGCCGGCCATCTCTTGCACCGTGGTCACCACCTTGGCGAACTCGCCTGGCGCGCGGAAGGTGACGGGGCTGACCAGCGTGCCGAGGGTGATTGACTTCGTTTCGCGTGCGATGCCTGCGAGGACGCTCCACGCGTCGGTGGTCGCCTGATCGGCTGAACCAGGGAAGGATTCGTAGTGATCGGTGCGGAAGAAGCCACTGATGCCAACCGCCTCGGCTCGGCGCGCAGCGGCGAGCTGCTGCTCGTACGACAGGTTCATCTGCCCCTCACTGACCACGGCAATCTGCATAGGCGAACCCTACCCCGCGGCAGACTTGAGCGGTGAGGAG
>CAJABS010000174.1 GCA_903938075.1 uncultured Chloroflexota bacterium
CAAGCGCACGAAGGTGCAAGAGGCTGCCGAAGTCGGAACCCTTGGCGCCGAGCGCGCGAAGGCCGCCGGCGTTGCGAAGGTCGTCTTCGACCGCGCCGGATTTAAATATCATGGGCGCCTTAAGGCGCTCGCAGACGCTGCCCGGGCTGCCGGGCTTGAGTTCTAGGAGGGCACTGAGATGGCGAGAATTGACGCGTCGAAGCTGACCCTCGCAGAGAAGGTCGTGCAGATCAACCGCGTAGCGAAGGTAGTGAAGGGCGGACGCCGCTTCACCTTCTCCGCGCTCGTCGTCGTTGGCGATGGCCAGGGACACGTTGGCGTTGGCATCGGCAAGGCCGGTGAAGTGCCAGAGTCGATCCGCAAGGGGACCGAAGACGCGAAGAAGAACCTGATTCGCGTGCCGTTCCTCGGCACCACCATTCCGCACGAAGTCTCGGCCGAGCACTCCGCCAGCCGCGTGATGCTGAAGCCAGCCTCACAGGGAACGGGCGTGATCGCCGGTGGCGCAATTCGCGCGATCATCACCTCAGCAGGGATCCACGACATCCTCTCCAAGGTTTACGGCTCGTCAAACCCAGTAAACGCAACGCGTGCCGCTATCGCAGCGCTCTCGCAGCTGCGCACCGCTGAGCAGATCTCAGCTGCGCGCGGCAAGCGCGTCCGAATCCGCGTGGGTGGCCAAGAGTCGGCGCCAGAGGTGCACCATGGCTGAGAAGTACATCAAGGTCACGCAGGTTAAGAGCGAGCTTGGGCATGTCGCGCGAAATCGCGGCACCATTCGAGCCCTCGGCCTCGACCGCATCGGTGACACCAATCTGCTTCCTGACAATCCAGCCGTTCGCGGCATGGTGCGCCAGGTGAACTTCCTCGTCTCGGTTGATGAGTTGACCGGCGCCGAGGCTGCGACCGCAGCAACTGCCGTCGCAACGAAGAAGGCACAGAAGGCGAAGAAGCCTGCCAAGGTGAAGAAGGCGAAGGTGACCAAGTGAAGCTCCATGATCTGCAGCCAGCACCAGGCTCAAAGAAGAAGCGTATTCGTGTCGGTCGCGGTATTGCGGCTGGGCGCGGTAAGACTGCCGGTTACGGTACGAAGGGCCAGACCTCACGAAGCGGTGGGAGCATCCCAGCGTGGTTCGAAGGTGGTCAGACGCCAATCCATCGCCGCATCCCAAAGCTTCGCGGCTTCCGCAACGTTCTGCGCGTTGAAGTTGCCGTCGTCAACGTTGGCCGTATTCAGCAGTGGATTGACGCTGGCCGACTGAAGGGCGAGAGCCCACTCAGCGTGAACGCCGACATCCTCGCCGCAGCGGGCCTCCTCAAGACTCGAGGGAAGCCGTTGAAGGTGCTGGGCACCGGTGAGATCTCGACGAAGATCCTGTTTGCCGCTAACGCCTTCACCGATAGCGCCGTGGCCAAGATCAAGGCCGCTGGCGGTGACATCACCGTGTACGAGATTGCGACTCCTGCCTCAGCGGCCCCAGTAGGGGTGAAGGCGGGCAAGAACGCTCCGACACCAGGGAAGAAGGCTCCGGCAAAGCGCGCCCCTAAGGCCGCCGAAGCCGACGGAGCAGACGCCTAAGGTTTAGGTCGCACGTAGGCGATTCTGCCTACGAATAGCGGGGAAGGAGACGAACGATGATTGACACCCTAGTGAATGCGTTCCGAACCCCCGAGATCCGACGCAAGCTCTTCTTCGTTGCCGCCATGCTCGTGGTCTTCCGCCTGCTCAGCCATGTGCCAGTGCCGGGTGCCGATCCGGCCGCCCTCTCAGATTTCTTCCAGGACAACGCCCTCTTCGGCCTCCTCGACCTCTTCTCGGGCGGTGGACTAGCCCGATTCAGCGTGGTCGGCTTGGGTCTCAACCCGTACATCAACGCCTCGATCATCATGCAGCTCATGAGCGGCGTGGTTCCGCGCCTCATTGAACTCAGCCGCGAAGGCGAGTACGGCCGCAACAAGATCAACCAGTACACCCGCTACCTGACCGTACCGCTCGCGGCGCTGCAGAGCTACGCCTTCCTCGCGTTGTTGAACAGCCAGAGCGTGCTCACCACCCGATTCGACCTCGCCAGCCCAGAGACCCTGGTTCAGATCGTCATCTTGACGACTGGCTCCCTGCTGTTGATGTGGATCGGCGAGTTGGTTACCGAGCGCGGGATCGGCAATGGAATCAGCTTCATCATCTTCGCCGGCATCATCGGCCGCGTGCCGGGTGCGATCCAGGAGTTCTTCAGCGCACCAGACATCGCAGTGCTCCTCGCCTTCTTGGTGCTTGGCGCCGCAGCTGTTGCGGCCATCATCCTGATCACAGAGGGTCAGCG
>CAJABS010000175.1 GCA_903938075.1 uncultured Chloroflexota bacterium
GACCGTCCTGGAGCTTTCCGAGTTCGTGAAGGCGTTTGAGGAGAAGTTCGGCGTCAGCGCCGCCGCTCCAGTCGCCGTCGCAGCAGCCCCATCCGCCGGTGGCGCCGCAGCAGGTGGCGATGCCGCCGCTGGTGGCGACTCCGTTTCGGCCGTCCTCTCGGACGTCGGCGCGAACAAGATCCAGGTCATCAAGGTGGTGCGCGAGCTCACCGGCCTCGGCCTTAAGGAGGCGAAGGACCTGGTGGACGCCGCTCCAAAGGCAATCAAGGAGGGGATCTCCAAGGCCGACGCCGAGAAGATCGTCGCCGCCCTCGCCGAGGCTGGCGCCAAGGTCGAGATCAAGTAACAATTCGGCGAATACCCCCCCCGTCCCAGGCTGGGGCGGGGGGAGCGCCACCCCCTCCCAGGAGGGGGTCAAGGGTGCCCCGCTTGCCAGGTTCGGCTCTGGGGTCTAGTATCACCCTTCGCCTTCGGGCGACCATTGAACAGCGTCCATATCGCCGAGCGTCCAGGATCGACGAAGGAGCCGCCGCATGCCGACTCGCACCGCCGCTAGCGCCAGCGCCACCGGAGGCCGCAAGTTCTATTCGCGCATCCCTGAGATCCTCGAAATCCCAAACCTTATTGACCTACAGACCAACTCCTTCGCCGCATTTGTCGGCCCCGAGTGGATCCCTGGCGCGACACCGCTGCCAAAGGGCACAAAGACATTCCTCGCCGAACTGTTGGAAGAGATCAGCCCGATCCGCGACTTCACTGGCAAGCGCCTGGAGCTGAACTTCCTCGACTACGAGTTCAAGGACGAGAAGGTCACCGAAGACGACGCCCGCGCAAAGGACCTCACCTATGCACGCCCACTGATGGTGAACGCAGAGTTGAAGGTTCTTGAGACCGGCGAGATCCGTCGCCAGCAGATTTACATGGGCGACTTCCCATGGATGACCACGCAGGGCACGTTCATCATCAACGGCGCGGAGCGCGTTGTTGTGTCGCAGCTCGTGCGATCGCCTGGCGTCTTCTACACAGACACCGTTGATCCTGTTTCGGGTCGCGGCCTCTGGTCGGCGAAGGTCATTCCAAATCGCGGCGCATGGCTCGAGTTCGAGACGAGCGGTAAGGATCAGCTCTACGTCAAGGTTGATCGCAAGCGCAAGATTGCAGCCACGTCGCTGCTTCGCGCCGTTGGCTACGAGACCAACGATGAGATCGCCGGACTCTTCTCACGCCTCACCAGCAATCCTGAGCATCCATATCTTGCAAATACGCTTGAGAAGGATGGCACGGCAACGCGCAGCGAGGCACTCGTTGAGGTGTACAAGCGACTGCGACCTGGCGATCCACCAACCGGCGACAACGCACGATCCCTCGTTGAGAATCTCTTCTTCAATGGTCGACGTTATGACTTGGGTCGCGTCGGTCGCTACAAGTTCACCCAGCGCCTTAGCGAAACCGCTGAGCGCATGGGCATTGAGCTTCCAGGACCAGAGGTGCGCACGCTGACGCGCGAGGATCTCGCCGCCATTGTTGGCCACCTGATCCTTGCGAACGAGGGCGGCGCACATCGCGACGTTACCGACCACCTTGGCAACCGCCGCGTGCGCGCCAACGGCGAGTTGATCATGAATGCGTTCCGTGTCGGCCTCCTGCGCATGGAGCGCGTCATCAAGGAGCGCATGACCATTCAGGAAGACGACAAGGCAACGCCAAGCGCGCTCGTCAACGTGCGTCCAGTTGTCGCCGCAATGAAGGAGTTCTTCGGCGGTTCGCAGCTGAGCCAGTTCATGGACCAGACGAACCCTCTTGCAGAACTCACCAGCAAGCGACGCCTCTCGGCACTTGGGCCAGGCGGCCTCTCGCGAGAGCGCGCCGGCTTCGACGTTCGCGACGTCCACCACAGCCACTACGGCCGCATCTGCCCAATTGAAACGCCAGAAGGTCCAAACATCGGCCTCATCGGCTCGCTCGCAACCTTCGGTCGCGTCAACGAACTCGGCTTCATCGAGTCGCCATACCGCCGCGTGAAAGAGGGTCGTGTCACAACCGACGTGATCTACCTCGCCGCCGACGAAGAGGAGCGCTACGCAATTGCTCAGGCGAACGCCGAGCTTGATGGCAACTCGCACCTGGTGGGCGAGCGCATCTACTGCCGTAAGGGCGATGGCTTCGAACTGGTTGAGCCAACGCGCGTGGACTTCATGGACGTGTCACCAAAGCAGGTGGTCTCGGTGGCCACCGCGCTGATTCCGTTCCTTGAGCATGACGACGCCAACCGCGCACTCATGGGTTCAAACATGATGCGTCAGGCAGTGCCGCTCTTGCAGCCACATTCACCTGTCGTTGGCACTGGCGTTGAGGGTCGCGCTGCGCGCGACTCCGGCCAGGTGGTCATCGCACGCCGCCCAGGCGTCGTGACCTCGGTCGCCGCCGACCTGATCGTGGTCGAGCCAGACGATGCTGCAAACAAGAAGGACATCGATCACTACCCACTCCTGAAGTTTGTGCGATCGAACCAGGGGACCTGCTTGAACCACCGCCCAGCCGTTGAGGTTGGTGACCGTGTGAATCCAGGACAGGTGATCGCCGACTCCATGTCGACCGAAGGTGGCGAGCTCGCTCTTGGTCAGAACATCGTCGTCGCCTACATGTCGTGGGAGGGCGCGAACTACGAGGACGCGATCATCATCAGCGAGCGACTCGTACGCGAAGACGTCTTCACCTCCATTCACATTGAGAAGCACGAGATTGAGGCGCGCGACACGAAGCTCGGGCCTGAAGAGATCACGCGCGACATCGCCAACGTTCCTGAGGAGCTCCTTGCGA
>CAJABS010000176.1 GCA_903938075.1 uncultured Chloroflexota bacterium
CCAGATGCATCAAGCGGGGCGGCCGCGTTTGGTGGAGCACTCTACGGCGTAGCTGCTGGCCTCTGCTTTGCGGGCTTCAGTCTCCTCTTCGCTCGTGTTGAATCTGAGAGCACGCTCTGGCTGCTTACTGGGCTGCGCGTTGCAAGCGTGAGTGCGCTCGTCAGCCTCTTCTTGATTGCACGCGCGATCGGTCGACGCCCACCTGGCGCAGAAGAGATTCGACCTGGCGCAATCCCAACCGGACGTCGCGGTCGCATCGCACTAGTCCTGACACTCGCGGCGGCAGGGAGTGGTGACACGCTCGGCAATCTCTTCTTCCTGTTGGCGTCACAAGAGAGCGGCGTTGCAGTCGCGGCCGTCTTCACCTCCATTGCGCCAGTGACCACGGTCCTCTTTGCCGCCGTCATCTTGCGTGAACGCATTGGACTCCGCCAGGGGATCGGGATCGCCCTTGCCGGGGCGGCCACGCTCGCGATCGCAGCAGGCGGTGTCGTCTAAGCAGCCGGCGGGGCGGCGGAACGGATCGGCGCACTCTGTAACAAGCGGGTAGAATTCCCCTCCCATGACAACTGCCCCCCACGCCATTCGCTTCGACCCCGCGACCGGGTCACTGCACGTGGATGGACGCAGCACACTCCTCACCGGGATTGAGAAGCGACTCGTCGCACTTTTCTTTGAGCGGCTCGGCGAAGCGATCACCCATCAGGAGATTCGACAGAAGATTTGGGGAGAGGGCTGGAGTGGCGGAGACGAAGCGCTCCGTGTTGCGATCAACCGCCTCCGCAAGAAGTTTGAGGGAAATCAGCGCAAGCCTGAGATACTCGTCAGCGTGCGCGGCGTTGGGTATCGAATGGTTGGATACATCTCGCGCTAACGGGGTGCGCGCGCTACAGCGCGAGCAGGAGCGGCTTCAGAAACTGACTCTCAATCACCAGCCCGATGTATGCGATGGGGAGACTCGCAAAGAGTCCAAGAAGTGCCGACCATCCTGATCGAGTGGTCGTCGTGCCGTCTGCCGATGGCTGCGGAACGATCAGATACGTCAGTAGGCTCCCGAAGGTTGAGGTGCAGAGGACCACGAGTGCAGCGGCCTCCGTGCGCAGATCTCCCCCGCCAACGATCAGTGATGGTGAAACGCCGTCCATCAGCGCACGCTCAACGTGAAGGTCATACGCCAGATAGATCAGCATGAAGACGAGCCCGCTTCCTCCGCTTGCGAGCACTGCGCGAAAGACCGGCCGCGGCGCATGTTGTAGCTGATAAAGACGCTTTCCGAAGAATCCACGCGGAGCGCGGTTGCCGCTCATCTCAGCGCTGGATGATTTCAATCGTTGGGCGCTTCGGCAGGCTCTCTGGCGTGTGCGCAGCGAAGAGGGTGAGCAGTTCGAGCATTCGGGCGACCTCCTCATCGGTGTTCCAGAAACCCCACGAAGTGCGTAGTGCAGGGGCCGAGGCGGGGCGATCTGCCGTGGCGGGCACGCCAGGGACGCGTCGGGTGATGGCGAAGGCGCGCCGGCTGAACTCTTCAACGAGCTGTGACGCCTCCCAGCCGTTCACGCGGAGCGCGACGATCGTGGCGTGGCGCCCTGGACCGACCAGGAGCTCAACGCCTGGGATGGAGGCGGCGCCCGCAGCAAAGGCGCGTGCGAGGCGACCCGCACGAGCAACCGCCCACGGCAGGCCCACCTGCATGGAGAGCCAGCCGGCGGCGCGTGCAGAGCCAACGAGCGCTGGCCGCGCGAACCCTGAGGTTTGGAATCGACGAGCGTCGTCGTGCATCACGCCAACGCCGTCGAGTGCTGGCTCACGGAAGGCGAGAAAGCCGCCGATTGGCGTCTGCAGTCCGCCCGCAGCAAGCGCACGGCGCGAGAGCCGCATGCCAGCAAGTCCTTCAACACCGAGGAGCCACTTTTGCGAAGGGAAGGCGAGCACATCAGGGTCCAACGCGTCCACGGCGTCAAGCATTGCGCCAACAGACTGCGCGCCATCAACAATGCTGATGATCCCTGCGGCGCGCGCACGCGGGAGGATCTCTTCGAGCGGAAGGATGCGCCCGCTGATCCAGCTGACTCGCGAGATCACGATCGCGCGGGTGGGTGGAACCAAAAGTTCGGTGACACGCGCGACGATCTCCGCATCACTGATCGCGACCCCGCGCTCGTCACGCGTACTCACCGTCGCAACGCTGAACCCTTGGCGGGCGGCGCGTGCGGCGAGACTCCCACGAATCGCCGGGTACTCCTCATCAAGCGTGACCACGCGGTCACCTGGCTTCAAATCAACGGCAATGAGCGCACGCATGACCGCCTCGGTGGTGCTGTGCGCGACTGCAACAAGTTCAAGGTCTGTGGCGAG
>CAJABS010000177.1 GCA_903938075.1 uncultured Chloroflexota bacterium
CATTCGCGATTCACCGTGAAGCTACCGTAGAATCCGGGGCGCCAGAATCGCCACTCGCCTGAGACCGGATAGTAGCGTTGCATCGTCATTCCCCAGGTGGCGTCAACTGCGGCGTTGTACCGCGCGTTGCTCTTGCCGCTGACACTTGCGCCTGGCTCGTAGATCCCACCGCGTGAGTAGAACTGATTCATGTCTGGATGGTCCACAACATCAAAGCAACTACGCTCCGAGTTTTGAGTGATCTCTTCAGCGTTGCCGTCTGAGTCAAGCACCTCGAGCGGCGCAGTGTAGGTGGACGTTTCGCTATCCCAGCGCAGCCCACCGATACTGTCGGCCTGGAGATCCTCCCCAAGTCGAATGCGCATGCGCAACGCGATGTCTGCGTGTTCAGTTGCACGTCGCTGCCGCGTCCAGCTCTGATTGCCCGCGGAACCATTGAGCTGATTATCGTCCGCATAGTCCTCACGGACCCACGCGGCTTGCGCGCTCGTGAAGCTTGAAACGCTCCACCAGTTGCGCGGTGTCATCGTCCACGACCAGGCGTTCTGCTTGATCGCTACCGCACCAGCGCCGAGGAGCGCGTCTGAATATGGCTGCGACATGTACTCCGACCAGAACTCCGCCACGTGCGTGCGGTACACATACGTCCTGAACGGCACCACCTCCACGAGGCCCGTGCGCGTGCGCAAGACGCGAATGGTCTTTGGTGGCGTGATCAGCGAGTCCCAGGCGGTGCACGAGACGGGCGTCTCAACTGCTCGCACCGCGGCTGGTGCTGCGAGAGGCAGGATCATCGCGGCGCTAACCAGCAGGGCGCTCAGTAGATGACCGCGTGATCCTTCTCTGCGCGCCCCGTTGCTCATGGACCTATCGTAGCGGTCGCGCGCGGACGGGGTTCTCTCGTCAGATCGTCGCCTCTGGTCCGCCTTCCGCATCAAGAATTCTTAACGCAAGTGCGAGCGCAAGGCGTAGATCTGGTTCGCGGAGATCCCAGCCTGTGATCTCTTCGATGCGCTTCACGCGATACGCAGTGGTGTTTCGATGCACACCGAGTGAGCTGCTCGCCTCGGCGGCGCCTGGCGTGTCCAAGATGGCGCGCAGTGTGGCGATGCGCTGCTTGCGCGCCGCTGGTGTGCCGCTGAGGAGCGGCTCAAGAAGTGCGAGGGCCTGGCGGCGTCCATCTGGAATTGCGGTGACGGCGCCGAGGAGTCGATGTGCGGGGAGGAGATCGGCGCGCACCACCTGCGCGCCGCCGCTGCCGCTCCGGCCGCCAACACGTCGCTCTAGTGCTTCCAGTGCGGCGCGCGCTTCGGCCTCCGCCGCTGGGCGTGCCGCAGGATCGGCGAACGGCTTGGAGACGGCGACCGGTCTGTTGAGTCGTTTGGAAACCTTCTTAGCGATCTCTTGCGCGCCAGGATCAGACGCGTCGGCGACTGCAATGATGCGAACCTCCAACGACTCGTTGCTGCCGCGCAACATGAAGCGTCGCGGTCCGGCAAGAAGTCGCAGTTCGCGACGGAGTGCGGGGACGTCGGCCTCATGCGGACGCGGTTGGCGCGCCGCAATCGCCACCCACGGCGGACCTTCAGCGGGGAGCGTTCGTGTCTCGCCGCGTCCAGCATTCGCGGGGAGCTCCGCCGCCACGCGAACAATCTCGAGCGCGAGGAGTGGTGCAACGCGTTCGCAGGCAATTCGTTCACGCTCCGCAACTGGCTCATCACCGAGCAAGACAATGGAGCCTGGTCGCTCATCACCGTCATCACTGAGCGGCGACTCTTCATCCTCCGCGCGTTCGCCGTCGCCGTGTCGCTCCGTGTCAGGTGCGCCCGGGACCGCAGGGAGAGGGATTCGTTGACCATCGGCGCGATGCTTCCCCAAGTAGCGCGAGACCGCCTTCGCCGCCGCCGCACTCCCTGGTTGTCCAGCGGGCGCAACAACCGCGAGCGACGTGCCGCCGCGCGCCTCCAGCGCCACCGCTCGTCCAATAAATGCAGCAAGTGCACCAACAAGTGCATCGAGGCCCTGGCCATCCAACGCGAGCGCAGCGATCTGTCGCTCCAGCGCAACAGCCTGTCGCTCCAGTTCGGCGCGTCGATTCACCACCGCGCCAATGAGGCTCCGCTCTAGTTGCGCAGGCTCCACATCGCGGACGAGCAGCGTGGGGAGTCGCGTCACCGCCGCCGCTGCAACAAGGTGCTGTAACGCCGCCTCCTCCTCTTTAGTTGGCTCGCCGTTCGCGATCGCCAAGATGCCCGTCGCGTTGCTGTTGGCGAGAAACTCCACCATCTCGCGGCGCGCCGCCTCATCTGGCGCCACTGCGCGCAGCGTCACCACTGGGATCAGTGCAAGGTCGCCCGCATCCATGCCGTCAAAGGCTGGGAGTCGCGTGCGCAAGAGTCGCACCCAGGTGACGGTGCGAGCCATCGCTTCGTCGCGCGCATCAACGAGCGGTTCCGCCGTTGGGAGGAGTGTCTGGACGAGTTC
>CAJABS010000178.1 GCA_903938075.1 uncultured Chloroflexota bacterium
CGATTCGCAATAGAGATCTGTGCAACACCGGCGGTGACGAGCGCCGAGATCGCCGCCTTCGCCGCGCCACCAGCGCCGAGGACCAGCGCATGTCGCGGAGTGCGTCGCCCATCAAGCAGACCGTCAAGGGCGCCACGGAATCCCGCCGCGTCGGTGTTTCGACCAACGAGTCGGCTCCCGGCGCGAGTGATGGTGTTGACGGCGCCAATCTGCACGGCGTCATCGGTGAGGGAGTCGAGGAGCGGCCCGATCTTCTCCTTGTGCGGCACCGTTACGTTCGCCCCCATCACCAGTGGATCGGCGCGGAGCTCAGCAACCACACGGGCGAGGTCAGCCGGCACCACATCCATCGCCTCGTATTTCACTGGCAGGCCGATCGAATCGAACGCCGCCTGCTGGAAGGCTGGCGAGAGACTGTGCTCCACCGGATGCCCCAGGAGGAGAATGCGTCGCCCGCTCATGCCGCGGCCCCGATTCGCGCCACGTCGTCGTAGAAGGTTGGGTAGCTCACCGCCGCTGCGGCAGGGTCATCAACCGAAACCGCAGCGCCACTCACCAGGCCGGCAATCGCGAAGGTCATTGCCAAGCGGTGATCGCCAAGTGACTTGGTCAAGCCAGCCGCCGGTCGGCCACCGCCGACGAAGTGCAGGTCGTCACCCGTGACCGAAATCGTCAGTCCAAGTGCCGTCAGGCCAGCGGCAACTCCGGCGATGCGGTCGCTCTCCTTGGCGCGCAGCTCGCCCGCACCGCGAATGCTGGTTGCGCCAGTGGCCATGGCGGCTGCCAACGAGAGAATCGGCACCTCGTCGATGGCTAGCGCCACGTCGGTCGGTGTCATATCGATGCCGTGAAGGGCCGCGCTGCGCACGCGCAGGTCGCCTACTGGCTCGCCCGAGCCGTCGTCGGCGGCAGGAAACTCGTCAATGCGGGCGCCCATGCGTTGCAGCAGGTCGATGGCGTGGCGTCGGGTGGGGTTCAGCGAGACGCCGCGAATGAGTAGATCGGCGTCGGGGTGCAGGCTCCCAGCCACCAGCCAGAAGGTGGCCGACGATGGATCGCCTGGAATGGTGACCAGCGGGAGGGCAGAGAGCTCGCCCGGGGCAATCGAAACAGCCGTACCACTCGCATCGCGAGAGGTTCGCAGCGCAGCACCGCGCGCCACGAGCATGCGCTCGGAGTGATCGCGTGTGGCGACCGCCTCGCGATAGGTGCTCTCGCCCATTGCCGCCAACGCAGCCAGCAACACGCACCCCTTTACCTGTGCACTTGGCGTCGCTGGTGCCCAGTCAATGCCGCGCAGTGCGCCACCCGTAATGGTGAGCGGCGCACGCGTGCCCGCCTCGCCAGAACCAACAGCGGACGTGCCCATTGCAATAAGTGGCTCAAGCACGCGTGCCATTGGCCGACTCTGTAGTGAGGCATCACCGATCAACGTGTGCACGCCAGGTACGCCGGCTACGAGGCCCGCACCGAGTCGCATCGAGGTTCCCGAGTTGCCGCAATCAAGTGGTGTCGAGGCAGCGCGCAGCGAAGCACGTCCGCCAGAGCGCACGCGCCAGCGCGCAGTGCCTGGGGCATCGTCGGGCGATGCCGCTTCGCGGGAAACAGAAGCGCCGAGCGCGGCAATGATGCCTGCGGTGGAGCGCACGTCGTGGCCGTCGCCAGCGCCCACCACGAGCGTCTCGCCGTCGGCGAGTGCGGCGTAGAGGAGCGCACGATGGCTCATCGACTTATCTCCTGGAAGGCGCAGCTCGCCGCGCAGACGATCGCTCATCGTCCAGAGGCCTCGCCCGGGTTCGCGTGCATTGGCGAAACGACCGAATGAATCGTTCGTAGCTCGCCCGCAAGGCGCGAGAACATCGGCAGCGTGAGGGACTGCTCGCCGTCTGACCAGGCCTCTTCCGGCTTCGGGTGCACCTCGACCATAATCCCGTCGGCGCCAGCGGCAACGCCGGCGTATGACATCGGCGCCACCATCCAGCGCTTCCCGGTGGCGTGGCTCGGATCGACGATCACCGGCAAGTGGGTGAGTCGGCGCAAAATTGGCACCGCATTCAAGTCGAGTGTGTTGCGCGCCGCAGTCTCAAAGGTGCGAATGCCGCGCTCGCAGAGGATTACCTGGCGGTTCCCTGCAGCGAGGATGTACTCCGCGGCGAGCAGCCACTCTTCGATCGTGCCCGAGAGGCCGCGCTTCAGCATCACTGGCATACGCGTGCGCCCCACGGCGTTGAGCAGCGAGAAGTTCTGCATGTTGCGGGTGCCGATCTGCAGCACGTCGGCGAACTCGGCGACCATGTCGACCTGCGCCGGCTCCATCACCTCGGTAATGATTGGAAGCCCGGTGCGCTCGCGCGCTTCGGCAAGAAGGCGCAACCCTGCAAGGCCGAGCCCCTGGAAGGCGTACGGCGAGGTGCGTGGCTTAAACGCACCACCGCGCAGCAGGGTTGCCCCCGCAGCGGCAACGCCGGCCGCGACTTCGAAGAGCTGCTCGCGAGATTCAATCGAGCATGGTCCCGCCATCAGCGTGAGTGAGCCGCCGCCGATCACCGCATCGCGCACCTTGACGATGGTCGGCTCCTCGCGGAACTCCTGCGAGCTCAAGCGGTAGGCGCGAGATGGGCGCGCAACAGAGGCAACGCCCGGCATCGCCACAAATTCGTCGCTCAACTTCTCGTCGAAACCCTTCGGGCCGAGGAGGGCGAGGGTCAACCCGCGCTCCGACGCCTCGTCGTACACGGCGAGACCCGCCTCGATGGCGCGGCTGCGTACCGCCGCGATCTGTTCAGCAGTTGCCGACTGGTTGATTCGTACAAACATTGGTCACTCCACTCGCTTGGCGGACTCCCTGGTGCCGCTTCTGGGGGTAAAGAAAAGAGCAGAGGTCTCCCTCTGCTCACATCCCGGCAGGACCGCCGGTCAGACGCTTACGCGCCTGGGCTGGTCATGCCGGGTATCGAAAGAAGAAACGGTTCACCATGCCCAAACTCTACGGCGGCGCGCGCCGTGGGTCAAGAAATCGGAAATTCTGCGCAAAAAGTGGAGCCCGTCGCGTCGCCGCAGAGCGGGAAATGCGCCACGAAGCGGGGCGATTGCGCAAAAACACGCACAACTTCACCCCATACGCACAGGTTTCGTGTGCGGCGGCGGCAATAGGGGCCTCTGAGCGCATCTGAACGGGCCAGCGCGTTGATTCCGCACGAAATACCCCCTACCAAAAGGGGATTTGCCCCGCGCTGGGCGTCAGCGCACCCCGCGATCGGGTATCAGCAGCTGATTTATTGAGAGGCCGGATGGTCCCCTCCGCACGAAATCGAAAAATCACGCTTGCAGTTATCCACATTGTGTTTTAGTTTTCCACAAGCCCCAACAATGGGGTGGAGTTATGACCGTCCGAAGTACGGACTGGTCAGAGTGGAGGTAATCACATGGCTGTAAAGAAGCGAAAGGCCGCTGCGAAGCGCAAGCCTGCTGCCAA
>CAJABS010000179.1 GCA_903938075.1 uncultured Chloroflexota bacterium
GGAGCCGACGGATCTTGGTGAGGCCGAGTACGGCGAGGAGATCGCGCCCGTTCGCGCCTAGCGCTCGTCGTCGACGCTCTCTGGCGCCGCGTCGTCGTGGGCGAGGTTCCAGAGGCGTCGACGCTCAAGCCCCCAAAGCGTTGCGACGCGCCGAATCGCCGCGCTCCGCGACTCACCTGCCGTCACCGCGCGCTCCACGAGTTGAAGTGCTGCGGCATAGGGGCCGTCGGGATCATCCGAACTCGGCGTGATCTCTGCCTCCTGCGCGCCAACAACGATGACGAACTCACCACGTGCATCAATCTCCCCTGCGCTCACCGCTGCTGCGAGTTCGCCGAGGGTGCCGCGTCGAATCTCTTCATGCAGCTTGGTGAGCTCGCGGCAGACGGCACCAGTTCGGTCCTTACCGCACACGCGAGCCAAGTCGCCGAGGGTCGCGGCAACACGCGGCCCCGCCTCATAGATCACGGTGCCACGCTCATCCGCCGCAATCGCGCCAAGAACCTTGGCCCGGTCAGCACCACTGCGCGGAAGGAATCCCTCGAATGACCAGCGCGGACCTGTGACGCTGGCTGCAACAACTGCCGCGAGAAGTGCGGATGCACCTGGGATTGGAATGACGCGGATGCCTGCAGCGACTGCGGCGGCAACGAGCACTCCCCCTGGGTCACTGATCAGCGGAGTACCAGCGTCACTGATGAGCGCGACCGCGGTACCTGCCTGTAGTCGAGTGATGATGGGCGCTACTCGGTCGGCCTCATCAAAGCCTGGAAGGGCCGTCACCTCTGTCTGCACGCCGATGCTGGCGAGCATCGGGCGAGAGACGCGCGTGTCTTCGGCAACGATCAGCCCAACTTCGCGCAGCACCGCCGTGGCCCGTGGCGTGAGATCGGCGAGATTGCCGATGGGAGTAGAGACGATATGCAGCGCCCCAGGCGTTGCGCCACCGCCGCGCAGTTCGTCAGTCAAGTTTCGGGCGCCGCCGAGGATAGAGGTAGTCGCTCCCACTGCTCCGCCCTCCCACCTTGGCGATTGGCGGCATCTGACGCTTGAACTCCGATCGGCGAATCATCTCACTCACGCGCACGACGAAGTCGCGGTCAAAGCCCTCTGCAATCACATCCTCAACTGGGAGGCGACGATCAACGATGCGGTAGAGCACGCGATCAAGTGTTGGGTAGTCGAAGCCGCCCTCGCCCTCGTCGGTCTGGCCGGGCCAGAGGTCGGCGCTCGGTGCCTTCTCAATGATCTGCGTCGGCACGCCGAGGTGGCGCGAGAGCTCGCGCACCTGCGTCTTGTACAGGTCACCGATCGGATTGAATGCAGAGGCAGCATCGCCATAGATCGTGGAGTAGCCGATGAGGATCTCGCTCTTATTCCCCGTGCCGATCACAACTCCACGGTGAAGGGCTGAGCGGTCATAGAGCGTGGTCATGCGGAGACGTGCCGCCATGTTCCCTCGACGCAGTGGGGTGACGCTCTCACCTGCGGGGAAATTCCCGATAAGCGCAGCAAGCGGGGCCTCAATCGAGATGAGTTCGCTCTGGCAGCCGAGATCGCTCACGATCGCCTCCGCATCAGCCTTCGAGCTGGCTGAAGAGGCAGCGGTTGGCATCAACACCGCCACGAGGCGATCTGCGCCGATCGCTGCCGCGGTCAGGTAGGCAACGAGCGCGGAGTCAATGCCGCCGGAGAGGCCGAGCACCACGCGCTCGGCGCCGGTGCTCGCCACATGCGAGGTGATGAAGGAGCGGCACATGGCCGCGACCATCTCGGGATCAATCGCGAGTTCGTCGTGCGGTGCGCTACCGCCCTCGCCACTCATGCAGGCTGCCTATGCCTCTTCAAGGCCAGCGCGCGTGGCGATGATGCGATCGAATTCGCGGCGCGTTAGCTCCAGGCGCTCGTCACGAAGAAGTGGGAGTGCGCTACGTGCGCGTCCCACCTCATCGAGGTCGATCTCTGCCAAGAGGAGCGCCTCTTCGAAGAGGGGCGCCTCTGCGATCACAACGCCGTCGGGCCCAATCACGCGCGAACCGCCCCAGAAGATCAGCGACTCGTCAACGCCGACCCGATTGGTGAAGGCAACGTAAGAGGTGGTCAGCGCCGCGGTCGCACGAAGCAGGGTGCCCCAGGAAGCTGCAGAGCCAAGTCCCTGATCGGCGTCCACGCTTGCACCGCGCGCTGGCCCCGCCGCAACGTTGATGAGGAGCTCGGCTCCGTCTTGCGCAAGGATCGCGGGGAGCGTTGGGTGCCAGAAGTCCTCACACACGCCGATGCCGATGCCGACATCACCCGCCGCAGAGTCCCCAAGGGCCGCTCGGGTTGCACGAATCGCATCACCTGCCGCAAGGAAGCGTCGCTCATCAAAGAGTCCGTACGTTGGCAGGTAGCACTTGCGTGCCACATGGCGCACCTCACCAGCCTCGAGCAGGGCGGCCGCGGCAAAGAGTCGATGGTCATCGGTCGATTCAACAAATGAGACGACAGCAGAGGGGCCGCCACTCGTGACCTTCGCCAGCGCCTGGAGGCGCGGATCAGTTCGGCGCATCGCGACTTCTGGCGCGAGATCTTGCAGTTGGTAACCAGTAAGGCTGAGTTCGGGGAAGATCACGAGATCGGCCCCCGCCGCCTTACCTTCAGCGATCTTCACTTCGTGGCGAGCAAGGTTCTGCGCGACGTCACCAAGTACTGGGGCGATTTGCGCGAGGGCGAGCACTCTGCGTCGCATCAGCCCCTACTTTTGCAGATCCCACGTGTGGATTGACCACGCGTAGAGCGGGCTCTGCACATCGGCCTCTCGCGTCGCCCAGGTGAAGCGGTTCCGCAGCAAGACGTATGAGGGCTCACCCCACAGCAGCAGGTACGGTCGCTCGCTGCGTCGCAGCGACTGAATCGTGGTGTAGATGCTGGTGCGAGAGCTAATGCTTCCGGCCGAGACTCCTTGGGCGAGCAGCTGATCGACACGAGAGCTCGACCAGCAGACAAAGTTCTTCCCCGCTGGCGCCTCTTCCGTTGGGCAGGCACTCGAGGAGAAGATGTCTGAGTCATCGGGATCCAGGCTCCACTGCCACGCGCCGAGATAAAGGTCAAAGTCATTCGGGTAGCGCAGTCGTGGTGCGATATCGGTGGTGAATGGCAGCTCTGCAACCGTGAGGGCAATGCCGCACTCTGCAACCTGATCAACAATCAGCTGAGCGGCACGGGTACGCGTTACCTGGCCCTCGCGAACGATGATGTCCGCCTCTAGCCGCGTGCCAGCGCGAGTGAAGACGCCATCCTCGCCTGCCTCCCATCCATCAGCGATGAGCGCGGCCCGTGCGCCAGCAACATCGCGCGTGGTTTCGGCGGCAGCTGGGTTCTCCGCCGCCCATGAGGTCGGTGCCACAGTGCTCGAGATCTTGATTCCCGTTTCGTCGGTGGCGCCAGTGATGATCGCCGGCAGGTCAACGCACGAGGCGAGAGCGCGGCGAGTGACGCTACTCGCGAAGAGTCGACCTTCGCGCGTATTGAAGGCAAGGTAGTTGTACCCGCGAAGCGATGCGACGTGGAGCAGCGTGGCGTCGCCGTTCACACTCAGCCCAGCAACATCCGCGGCTCGAAGGTCAGGGGCCCAATCAATTGAGCCGCCTTGAAAAGCCTTCACGACAGCGGATGCTGAGGAGAAGACGGTCAAGTTCATACTGGACATTGGTGGCTGACCGAGGGCAAATTCCTTGAAGGCGGCAAGCTGCAGATAGCTCCCAGGCACGCGCTCAACAAACTCGTAGGGCCCTGCGCCAACGGGCGAGCTCTGTACATCAAGGAGTGGGAAGGCGGCGGCTAGCTGGCTCTCAGTAGGTGCAAGGAGGAGCCCCTCCAGCGCAGTGAGTCGCGCGTAGAGCGCTCGTGCGTACTGTTCGTCGTCGCGGTTCCCTGTCGGCTCGCCTGCACTGTTCAGTTGCGGGAAGCCACGCGGGTCGGGCAGATCAAGGCCAGCATCGGCGAGCGTGCGCTCAAGCTCGGTAACGCGCGACGCGTAGGTGCAGTTTGTGCCACCGGAGGCAGCACACCCACCGCCGTCAATGTCGGCGGCAATGTTCTCGCGCGTGAGGGAAACGGCATTGCGATCTGCCGATGCAACCTTCTCCTGCAGTCGGGTTAGCGATGCGGTGAGGGTCGCCTTCGGGAGGATCGGGATCGTGAGCCCACGCGTCTGCCAAGGCGCCCATGGGGACTTCAGGGTGAAGGTGAGCGCACCATCTGCCCCCGACTCGACAGAGACCAGGTGATTCGCCACCACGGCGCAGATGTCGCTGACGAGCGGACAGCGCGTAGAGGCTGCAAGTTCATAGGTGAACTTCACATCGTCGGTGGTCAGTGGTGATCCATCGTGGAAGGTGAGCCCTGAGCGCAGTGTGACGCGCCACTTCGTGCCGCCGGCCGCACTTAGTGCTTCACCATCGGCGAGCACGGGGGTTGGCGCAAAGGTGGCATCTGCCCGGTAGAGACCAGCGTGGACCATGGAGCCGACCAGGGCGGAGGCGTCGTCTGTATAGGCGAGCGCTAAACCGGCAGGCTCACCCACAATCCCCGCGCGAATGGTGCGTGCAGAGAAGACACTGCAGCCCGAGAGCAGGGTTGCTGTTAAGAGAGCTGCGGCAAGGACCTTTAGGCTCCGATGCATCGGCATCTCCCCTCTCGCTCTCTCGTGGATCGGCGGGTGCCGATCTCCCCACAGGATAGGGGGTCGCCCTGCACTTTTGTGGCGGAGCGACCCGCCCGCACGAATCGCCTATGCGGCGAGGGCTGCGTAGGCGCGCTCAACAAGGCCGCACTCTGTTTGAAAATCGAGGAGGGCAATCGCCTCATCCATCGGCACCCAGCGCACCTCGTCGAACTCTTTATCCCACTGATCGAACGATCCGCCGATCGCCTCCATCAAGTAGTAGTGCACCGTTTTATCAATGCGCTCCCCGCCGCGGGTGAACGAGTAGTGAATGGCATCAAAATACGAGAGGATCTGCACCTCAAGACCGGTCTCTTCACGTACCTCCCGAAGGGCCGTTTGCTCTTGTGTCTCGCCCTCTTCAGGGGTCCCCTTCGGCAGCGACCAGACGAAGCCATCACGCTCTCGGCGACGGCGCCCAATCACGATCTCAGGTCGCCCGCCGACACC
>CAJABS010000180.1 GCA_903938075.1 uncultured Chloroflexota bacterium
AGCGAGGGGAGATACGCCTGATACGCCACATCAAAAAAGACGGTCAGCGTGCCGAGCAAGAACCCAATAACGATTAACTGCGGAATAGAGAGGAAGCCGAGCACGTACGAGATCGGCAGGGTGAGGAGGAGAGCGGCGCGGCCAAGGTCGGCGACGATGAGCACGCCACGGCGTGGCAGGCGGTCGATGAGCGCACCAACGAGCAGCCCGATCACCAAAAATGGGAGGGTGTCGGCCAAGTTGATGAGCGCGATCTCCATCGGCCCCGCGTTTAGGAGCTGGATGGCAACGATCGGCATGGCAAGGTGGCTGAAGTTCGAGCCGAGGTGGCTGATCGTTTCGGCGGCCCAGAGGCGGACGAAGCCCGGGTCGTTAATCAGGCGACGGCGAGGTGCGGCTGTGGGCATGGAGCGCTCCTCAATTGGGTGGGGTGGCCAGAGGGAATTGAACCCTCATCTGCGGCTCCACAAACCACGGTCCTAACCATTGAACGATGGCCACCACGTCAGCCGCCATCTTACCCTGCGGGGAGGGGGGTGGCGCAGGGTAGACTGGGGGTCGGCGCCTCTCCACAAGGGGCAGCGCCCGTAGGGAGGATCAAGATGCAGATTCGACGCGCAATGCCCGCCATGGGCCGCATTCCCGCCGCCGAGTACGGCGTGACGCTGGGCGACTTCTTCTTCCCGATCTTCCTCGGCGAGCGCCTCGGCGCGCGACTGCAAGGCCTCGCGCTGGCCGTCGTCGGCGCGGCGATCGTGGCCGCATCCGCCCAAATCGTTATCCCAATTCCTGGCACCCCCGTACCGATTACTGGGCAGACCTTCGGGGTGCTCTTGGTTGGCGCCGCCCTGGGCGCGCGTCGCGGCCTTGCGTCGATGGCGCTCTATCTCGTTCTCGGGATCCTCGGCGCTCCAGTCTTTCTCGAGGGGAGCCACGGCATCGAGAAGTTCTTCGTCAGTGGTGATGCCGGCCTGCTGCAGTTTGCGCCAACCGGCGGCTACCTCGTCGGCATGCTCTTCGCCGGATGGATCGTTGGGCGACTCGCCGACCTCGGCTGGGATCGCAGCGTGATCGGCACCGTTGCCGCGATGGCGATCGGCAGCATGATCATTTACAGCTTCGGCGTGCCGTGGCTCGCCGCCTCTGCCAGCCTCGAGATCGGCGTTGCAATTGAGAAGGGGGTCGCCCCATTCCTGCTCGGCGATGCGATCAAGTTGGCGCTGGCGGCTGCGGTCTTCCCTTCGGCCTGGTGGTACGTGAACCACGGCCGGAGCGACGGTCCACGCTGATCTAACGGCGACGCACCTGATGCGTCGACCTGTTCGCGCCGCGCTTCTCGCCTTCGACCTGGGGAGCACCTCAGTCAAAGCACTCCTGCTCGATGCGGAGAGTGGTGCGCCGATTGCTATTGCACGCCGCGCAACCGGTGGCGGCGCAGATCCACGCGAGCAAGATGCCGACACCTGGTGGCGCGCAATCTGCGCCGCCACTCACGAGGTGATGGCGCTGGCGGCTGCTCAGAGCCCTGATGCGATTGAAGTTCGCGGGATCGGTGTCGATGGCCACGGACCATCGTTAACCCCGGTACGCGCAGACGGGAGTGCGGCAGGCCCAGCGTTGATGTGGCGCGACCGCCGCTCCGCCGACGATGAGGCCGCACTCGAAAAGATTCTCGGACGTGGCGGATGGCTCCTCGGCGAACTACCGAAGGCGCGATGGCTCATTCGCGAGCGCCCCGAAACTGCCGCTGCATCCACCTGGCTTCTCTCGTCGTGGGATGCACTCACCCTGCGACTCTCTGGCGAGGCGGTCAGCGCCTTCTGGGATCCGGCGCGGAGCGTCTCCCCCGCGCAGCGCAGCGCGCTGCTCGCTGCAGGCCTTGATGAGCGCGCCCTCCCGCCTGAGGTGTTCCCAGGCACAAGGATCGGCACCCTGCTCCCTGGGCCAGCTGCAGACCTCGGCCTCCCTGCTGGCGTGCCGATCGCCGCAGGGATGAACGATGGCCTCGCCGCCGTTGTTGGCGCGGGTCTCACCGATCCTGGGCTCGGCGTTGATGTCGGCGGGACCGCCGGCGGCGTCGCTGTTGCGGCAACTCCGTCGGAAGCGGCTCGCATCACCACCGCCCTCCCAGGTCGACTCTGGTCGGGGCCAGCTCCGGCACCGTTCGGCGACGGGGTGATCCTTGGCGGCGCCTTCGCGGGCACCGGCCGACTCCTGGAGTGGGTCGTCACGGAGTTGCTCGCGAACGATCCAGCGGCGGCACCTGCGCGCCGCGCTGAACTCTTCCACGCCGCCGCTGCGCTGCCGCTCGGCGCCGAGGGGCTCATGGCCAAACCGATCTCCCATCTCGGCTGGAGCAGTCCTCGCTCCGTCGATGATGCCTTCGTTGGACGAACGGATCAGCACAGCGCAGCGCACCTGGTGCGCGCAGCGATCGAGAGTGGCGCCCTTGCCGTCGCCCACCTGCTTGCACCTGCGATCAAGGCGGGGCTGCAGATCAGCGAGATGCGACTCTCGGGCCCCGCGACCGGCGCCGCACCTGGGCCGCTCTCTGGCGGTGAACCAGTTCCCGCACCCCTGATTCAGCTTCGAGCCGATCTCTTCGGCATGCCCGTGGTCATTGGGCAGAACCCTGAGGCATCGGCGGCAGGTGCCGCCGCACTTGCTGGCGTTGCAGCCGGCTCATTCGCCAACCTTCGCGAAGCTTCACAGGCAGTTGCGACGTCAGCGCAACGCGTGGAGCCGGATCGACGCGCGCAGGATCGCGCGCGGGAACTTCTGCAGAAGCATGGTGAGCTCTCTACTGCTGCGGGGGAGAGCGGCGCGGGACGCCGCGAGGACTAAACCTTCCGCTTCGCCTTCGGAGCGCTTTTTGGCGCCGCCTTCGGTGCGGCCTTCGCCTTAGCCGCAGGCTTCACCTTCGTTGCAGCCTTTACGGCGCGCGCAATTTCAAGTCGCCCGGCGGCGGTTGTAGCCGCAGCACCATCGGCAAGTGGGAAGTGGCAGGCGACATTCACCGTTACATCTCGCGGCGTGGCGACCAGCTTCGGCTCTTCGGTCGAGCACTTCTCGGGATTGCCAAGCTGTTCGCGCAGCCAGCATCGCGTGCGGAAACGGCAGCCCGATGGCGGCGAGATCGGCGATGGGATCTCACCCTCAAGAATGAGTCGGTCTTTGGCGTCGTGTGCCTCCACCTTTGGCACGGCGGAGATGAGTGCCACGGTGTACGGGTGCTGCGGCTTGGTGAAGACGCGCTCGACTGGTCCAATCTCAACGACCTTGCCGAGATACATCACAGCGACGCGGTCCGAGAAGTAGCCGACGACGTCGAGGTTGTGGCTGATGAAGAGGTAGGTGAGGCCCTTCTCGTTACGAAGGTCGGTGAGTAGGTTCAGGACCTGGCTCTGAATCGAGACGTCCAGTGCGGAGACTGGCTCGTCAAGCACGATGAACTCTGGGTTTACCGCCAGCGCACGGGCGATGCCGACGCGCTGTCGCTGGCCGCCCGAGAACTCGTGTGGGTAGCGTGACGCGTAGTTTGGATCGAGGCCAACGAGATCCAGCACCTCGCGCACGCGCTTCTCGCGGGCGGCATGGTCACCGAGCTTGTGGGCGAGGAGGCCCTCCTCAATCTGGTCACCAATTGGCAGGCGTGGGTTCAGCGAACCGAATGGGTCCTGGAAGACGATCTGCATGCGCTTGCGCAGCGAGCGGCGCTCTGCGGCGGAGAGCTTCTTGATCTCACGCCCGTCGAAGGTGACGGAGCCGGCGGTGGCTGGCTGCAGGCCGAGGGCCACGCGGCCGAGCGTGGTCTTGCCAGAGCCCGACTCGCCGACGAGGCTCAGCGTCTCGCCGCGGGTAACGGTCAGATCAACGCCATCAACGGCGCGAACCGCGAGCGGCTTGCGAATGAGCGGGATGCCACCACGCACCTGGAAGTGACGCTTGACGCCAACGAGCTTGAGCAGCTCGCGCTTCTCTGCGGCCTTGCCACTCATCGTGCGGCCCCCTTCTTGGTTGTCGGAGTCTTGCGCTTCCCTGCAGCGGTGCCATCGAGCACCTCCTTGGTGCGAATGCAGCGCACGAGGCGCCCATCCTTGAGTGACTCAAGTGGTGGGACGGCGGTGGTGCAGGCGGTGATCGCGTAGCGGCAGCGTGGGGCGAAGCGGCAGCCCGACGGGAAAGCGTCGGGGGAGGGGACGGTGCCCGAGATCGTATTGAGCTTCTTGCCGCGCGCAGCAAACGTTGGGACCGAGGTGACAAGGTCACGCGTATAGGGGCTCGCTGGCTCACGCAGCACGTTGGCGGCCTTACCCGTCTCAACGATCTGCCCGGCGTACATGACCGCGATGCGATCGGCGGTCTCGGCGACGACACCAAGGTCGTGCGTAATGAGCAAGAGCGCAGCGCCGCGTTCGGTGGTGGTGCGGCGGAGTAGGTCGAGCACCTGTGCCTGAATCGTGACATCGAGGGCGGTGGTCGGTTCGTCGGCAATGATCATCGACGGCTCGCCCGAAAGTGCCATCGCGATCATGGCGCGCTGGCGCATGCCACCGGAGAGCTGGTGGGGGTACTGCTTGGCCCGCTGATCTGGCTGCGAGATCTCCACCTGCTCCAGGTAGCCGATTGCCAACTTGTGCGCCTCTTTCCAGCTCAACTTGCGGTGGGCAACGATCACCTCGGCGATCTGCTCGCCAATCGTGGTGACTGGGTTGAGGGCGGAGAGCGGCTCCTGGAAGATCACGCCGATCCCGCCGCCACGAATTGGGCGGAGCGCCTCTTCGGTCAGACCAACGAGCTCGCGACCCTTGAACTTGACCGAGCCTTCGATGATTGCCTGCTTGCGGCTGAGCAGCGAGATGATTGCCATCGCCGATACAGTCTTTCCAGAGCCCGACTCACCAACAATCGCCAGGCACTCACCTGCAGCGAGGTCAAACGAGACACCGTCAACGACCCGCAGCGTGCCGCGATGGGTGCGGAACGAGATCGCAAGATCGCGAACGCTGAGGAGTGGCGTCGTTGCCTTGCTCATGCGCGTCGCCCCTCAGGCTCGAGGCTCTCGCGCAGCGCATCGCCCACCATGTTGACGGAGAGCGCAGTGAGCACAATGAAGAGTCCTGGGAATCCAACCCACCACCAGTTCCCCTGTAGGAAGAACTGCTGCGAGTTGGAGAGCATGTTTCCCCAGGTTGGAGTGAGTGGCGATACGCCGAAGCCCAGGTAGCTAATGAATGCCTCGCCGATGATCGCTCCACCAACAGCGAATGGGAATGAGACGACGACCGGGCCGATGGCGTTCGGCAAGACGTGGCGCAAGGCAATGCGAACCGGCGAAACGCCGAGCGCACGCGCCGCCTCAATGAACTCCATCTCGCGCAACGCAAGAACCTGCCCGCGCACCAGCCGAGCGGTGCCCATCCAGCCGAAGAGCACAAACACGATGATCACGGTCATGAGGCCGGTGCCACCAAGCTCAGAGATGATTCGGGCTCCAACGATGATGACGAAGAGGCTCGGGATTGCGAGGAAGACGTCAACCAGGCGCATGAGGAATCCGTCGAGCTTGCCGCCGAAGTAGCCAGAGATGATGCCGATCAGGGTGCCAATCGTGATGCCACCGATCGCCGAGATGAATCCGATAAGGAGAGAGCCGCGGCCACCGTTGACCGTCAACATGAACACGTCGAGTTGGAGCTGGGCTGTTTCGCCAAAGATGTGCTCAAAGGAAGGTGGTCGCCCAAGGAAGACGAACTCGCTCGGGTTGGGAACGCTGAAGCGGTCATACGGCGCGAAGATCGGTCCAACGATCACGAAGAGGAGCACAGCGCCCAGGATGCGCAGGCCCCACGGCCCCTGTCGCCCTGCGAAGAAGCGGCGTCGCGCCTGAGCCCATGGACTTTCAGAGGTGGCGGGCGCCTTTGCTTTTGGCGCGCTCTTGGAGCGGGCAGCCGCCTTGGTCACAGTCGCACGCGCGGGTCGAGAATGGCGTACAGGAGGTCGGCAACGAGGTTACCGATCACGACCATGACGGATCCGATCAGAAGGATCGACATCAAGACCGGGTAGTCCAAGTTGTTTGTCGCCTGCAGCGTTAGTCGACCGATCCCTGGCCACGAGAAGATGGACTCCGTGATGAGCGCGCCACCAAAGAGGAAGGGGAGCGCGAGCCCGATGTTCGTGGCAAACGGCACCAGTGCGGTGCGCAGTGCATGTCGAACCAGCACTCGAGCACGGGTCAGACCCTTTGCTCGGGCAGTACGCACATGCTCCATAGAGAGCGCGTCAATGACGCTGGCACGCACGTAGCGCGAGTCACCAGAGAAGCTAACGATCACCAACGTCATCACCGGCAGGATGAGGTGCGCACCAAGATCGAGCAGTGCCGTGACCGGATTGTTGGAGAAGTACTGCCAATAGAGGTCGCTACCGAATGCAGGCGACTCGCGGCCGTTCACCATGCCGTCCACCGGAGTGAGGTTCAGCAGGATCGCGAAGAGCCACATGATCAAGAAGCCGAGGAGGAAGGTGGGGAACGTGGAGAGCACATAGGTGACCGTTGTCACAGAGTTATCTAAGCGCCCCCCGTTGTTTACGCCGGTGTAGACCCCAACGATCACCGCGAGCGTTAACCAAATGACGATTGAGAGCCCAGCCAGAATGAGCGTTGGAAGGGCTGCGGCCGCGATGAGGCCCGCCACAGACTCGCCATTGAAGTACGAGTAGCCAAGCTCACCGTGAATGATGCCCGTGTAAACCCCAGAGATGGCTGGCGGTAGGAAGCTCGGGAAGCCGGTTGGTCCGATCAGGGCATCCAGACCGTCGGCATCGCGCCGGCAGGCACCGAGCCAGCGGCAGTACTGCACCGGCACAGGTTGATCGAGCCCAAGGGACTTCAGGTACCCCTCTTTCTGGGCGGCGGTGTACTTAGGATTGAGAGCATATTTCTGCTCAGGGCCACCCGGCGCGGCGAGGAGTAGGGCATAGATCAGGACGGTGGAGCCAAGCATGATCGTAACGCCGAGCGCGATGCGCTTCAAAGCGAATTTGATCATGTGGCCTCCTCTGCAATTAGTCTCCGGACGATCCGCGACGTCGAGGGGATCTTAGCGGGATATTCAGGGTGATGGGCAATCGCCGCGGAGCCCCTCTCGGAGCCCCGCGGCGATTGCAAACCGAATCGTTTCGGCTGACCTACTTAGTTCGACGCGACGTCGAGCTCGTAGGCGTTCCAGAGTGGGCCCCAGGCCGCGTGCTGGGCGTACCCGCTCACGTTGTTCGACACCAGAACGATGTCGAGCCAGTAGTGCAGCGGAATCGTGACCACGTTCGAGGTCATGATGTTCTGCACTTCAGCCATGAGCGCATCCTGCTCGGCAACGTCGATTGAGGACTTGATCGCCTCAAGCTTCGTGTCGAGCTCTGGGATGTTCACGAACTGATCGTTGCCGCCACCGTTCTCGTTGGTCTGGGTCGAGTGGTACGAGTCGTACCCGCTCGGCTCAACCGACGTAATGCCGAAGGCATGCAGCGCAAAGTCGAACGTACCGTAGGCCAGGTTGCACTTCGTGCCGGCTGGCACATCTGTGCGCTGACCGAAGAGGTCGCCGCTGCCGACTGCGTCAACGATGGCAGTGATGCCGATCGTCTTCAGGTCAGCTGCAAGCAACTGCAACTTGGCACCGCGGGTTGGCTTCAACGTGGTGCACATGTCGAGGATTGCCTCGTCACGGTCACCGTCGTTGTCGACATCCTTGTCGACCGTCCCGTTGTTGTTCGTATCGCTCCAGCCGCCATCGGCCAGAATCTTTGCAGCTCGAGCAAGGTCAAAGGCTTCCACTTCCTGCTCCTCGTAGAAGAAGAAGGCTGGGAGCTCCATGTTCGTTGCTACGAAACCAACATCACCCTCAATCTGCTTGAGGTAGCGCTCTCGGTCGACTGCGGCCGAAACGGCTCGTCGAAGCTCGAGGTCAGAGGCTGGGCAACCACCACCGCGCGCGTCGCGATTTGGAAGCACGCCGTCTGGATCTGCCTCTGCCGGCGCGCCGTCAGAGCAGGTTGTCTTCGAGTGATTTGGGCGCAGGAACTCAACCGTGAAGCTTGGGAACGGGCGCTGCTCGTCGCCAAGGTCCTTGGTTGGGGCGTACTGCGAACCGTCAAGGTCGGTGACCATGTCGAGTTCACCGGCGCGGAACTTCGCAACGCAGGTCTCTGGCGAACCACAGACAACGTACTTCACTCGCGCAAGCTTCGACTGGCTGCCGTTGCGTGGGTCCTTCCAGTATGGGTTGCGAACGACCACGGTTTCTACACCTGGGGTTCGGCTCTCATACTTGAACGCACCGCTCGTTGGAACGGTTGGCAGGTCCTTGGTGCGGTAACCCGCGCCCAAGAGCATGTCATCTGATAGGTCGGTTGCTGGGTTGCCGCCGACGACGGTACCAACGGTGAACTTGCTGAAGTAGTGCTTTGGCGCAAGCGCTGGGCCGTACTTCAGGTTCTGGTAGAGCTCGGAGTAGTGCACGGTCATCGTTGAGCCTTCGCACACGATCTCCTTGATCTCCTTGGTGCCGACCTTCGAGACCGCAGTGTTCTTCTCATCAAGAATCCACTCACGGGCGTACTGGAAGTCGGCGCAGGTGAGATCAACACCGTCGGACCACTTCCACGATCGGAGCTTCCAGGTAACGGTGGCGGCTGCGCCGTCAACAGTTCCTGGAACCTTAATGCCGCCGTTCTCCTTTGTAGGAATCTCGGTGGCCATCCAAGGCTCAAGCTCAAGCTTGTCGTTCAAGCGGAGCAGACCATCGCTGGTCATGCCGATGACGTTGCTCGACATCACCGTGCTGTAGTAGAAGGGGTTCAGGCTGTCGACGTCCTGATAGTCACCGATGAGCAACGTTGCTCCGGAGACCGTCGAACCGGTCGACCCGCCGCATGCCCCGGCAACGAGTGCGGCAGTAACCGCAAAGGTTGCGAGTAGCGACCTCTTTCGCATGTGTTTCCTCCTTATCGGCCTCCCGATTACGGGTGGCCGTTCAGACTTGAAGCGCGATCTGCGCTTGGCGGAATCCTATCCGATGCGAAGGGGGTATTACCAGAGGATTACCAGAGGGGTGCAAAGGGTGGGGTGTGCGGGGGGCGGGGCGGATTGTTACGGCTGGAGTCGACGGGTCTCCCAGGGGCCGTTGAGGGTGGCTCGGAGGTACTCAAACCGGTCGTGGAGGCGGTGTTCGCCCCCCTGCCAGAACTCCCAGTGGGCTGGGGTGACGCGATAGCCGCCCCAGTGCGGCGGCAGCGCGGGGAGCGACTCTGGGGTGGGGGCGTGCGCCTGTGCGGCAGCGGCGAGGGCCCCCTCCAGGGTCGCTCGATCGGCGATCGGCTCCCCTTGGGCGCTTGCCCACGCTCCGAGCTGGCTCTCAAGCGGGCGGCTGGCAAAGTAGGCGGCCGACTCTGCCTCTGAGAGGCGAGCCACTGAACCTGAGAGTCGAACCTGGCGCTCGAGGGTTGGCCACCAGAGGGTGAGGGCTGCCGCAGGCCGGGCGGCGAGGTCGCGCCCCTTACGGCTCCCGTGATTTGTATAGAAGTCGATCCCGGCAGGGCCGATGCCGCGGATCAGGATCATGCGGACGCTCGGGTCCCCTGCGACGTCGGCCGTGGCGAGGGCGGCGGCGAGGGGCTCAGGGACCTGCGCGGCAATCGCCTCGTTCACCCAACGATGAAACTGGTCCACCGGATCGGGGAGAAGATCGTTGGCGTCGAGACGCCCGCGCTGGTAGTTCGAGCGATCGCCGAGCGGCTGGCTGCCCATGCGCGTTAGGCGAGCCCAGCCGGCGCCTCAAGTCGCGACTTCAGGTCGCCGAGGAAGGCGGCCACGAGTGCGCCATCAACCGCGCGGTGGTCGGCGGAGAGCGTTGCTGTCAGCATCGTGCGCGCCACTACGGCGCCGTCGCGCACCACGGCGCGCGACTCGCTGCGGCCCGTTGCCAAAATCGCGACCTGTGGTGGTGTGACGATCGCGGTGAACTGCGTGACTGGGAACGAGCCAAGGTTCGAGAGGGTGAAGGTCTGCTCCGTAAATTCTGCAGGACGCAACTTGCCGATCTTGGTGCGCGCGACGAGGTCGCGCAGCTCCGTTGAGATGGTGGCGAGATCTTTTGCTGCGCAATCCAGCAGTGCTGGCGCGACGAGACCATCAGGAATTGCAATTGCGATGCCGATGTTGATCGGCGTGGAGCGCTCAAGCGCCTCACCCTCCCACACCGCGTTGAGTGCAGGATACGCGCCGAGTGATTGAGCGAGCGCGCGAACCAACCACGCGGTGAGCGTTACTCGATCATCACCAGTGCGTCCGGCGTTGAGCGCTTCGTTCGCGGCAACGACCGCATCCATCTCAATGTCGGTTGAGACGTAGAAGTGCGGCGCCTTCGCTTTGGACTCCACCATGCGGCGGCTGATCGCCGTCCGCATTGGTGTGAACTCAACGGGGGTTCGCCCTGGTTTTGGCATGCGAGCGTTCGTCTTACTTGCCGTCTTCGACGTAGGCGATCACGGCACCCACTGCGACTTCAGCGCCCGCGGCATGCACGATCTCAACAAGGGTTCCAGCCACAGGGGCTTCAAACTCGACGGTGGCCTTCTCGGTCTCCAGCTCGCCAATCGGCTGGCCAGCGGTCACGGTATCGCCGACCTTCGCCGTCCAGGCGCCGATCTTGCCGACCTCGCTGTCGTAACCGAGTCGGGGCATCTCTACTGGTACGCGCATCGCATCCCTCCTTGGGCGGGCCACGGGCGGCTCGCACGCTCATGCCGCCCCACGAGGGGAGGCGCTGGGTTCAGTGTAGCCCTGCGCCTAGCGCTGTGACTCGAAGGCCGTCTCCGCGGGCATCTCTTCGCCGTGGTGGATGCGGGTTGCCGTATTCCAGTCATCGCCCACGTCGGCGGTCGCCGCCGCCACCAGGCGGAGGGCCCCCGTGACAATAAAGATGCCGACATAGGTTGGGTAGGCGATTGGGAGTAGGGCGAGAACGATCACGCCGGCGAGCTGGCCGACGGCAAGCGCCCCCGCGGTGGTTGCACCGTAGGCCGACTGCGCGCGAATCGACTCACCAGGTGCGGCGAGTCGCAGCACGCGCTCCTGCGCGGAGAGCATGCCAGCGGCGAACCCGACGGTAATGATGACGATGACGACCAGCAACACGATTGGCGCATATGGATTCCATGGTCCAGCGAGTGCCGACGAGGCCATGCCAACGCCGCGAACGATAAGAGAGATGCGGTAGAGGCGACTCGCGGAGCCGCGCTCCAGCCAGTTGCCAATCACGATCGCGCCAACGAGTGCCGCAGCCGAGCCGATGGCTGCCATGAGGATGGCGTACGCCGCATCTTGCTTCAGTACAACGATCGCGTACACCGAAAGGTACGGAGCGAATCCGGCGCCAAGGGCCGAGATGATGTTGGTGCGGAGGAAGCGACGAATTGGTGTGGAGAGTGGCCCAGCTTTAGCGGAGCGACCGGCCGACACCGCGCCTGGCCGCGGAAGCTTGCGCAGTGCGCGCAAGAAGAGGAGGCTTGCCGCAAGACCGCCAACAAACGCTGGCGCATAGATGAGGACGCCCCAGTCTTGTTCGCCGACACGAACCAGCAGCGCAACGGGAACGAGGAGCACCGAGCCGAGTCCAAATTGGATCGCGAGCGCACGTGGGGCGACGAAGCGGCGTTCGCGCTCGGGAAGGATGCGACCAAACCAGGTCTGCACGTTCGCCCCCGCGATTGCCTGCGCCGTCGCGCCGACGCCGAAGCCGATGGCAATCAGTCCGATGCCGGCGAGCGGCGGGAGCACCCCAGCGGCAATGGCGATCACCACGGCGATGTACAGGATTGGCCGCAAGAGTGCCGCTGCGCCGATCAAAATGGTCAGCCGTCGCAGGTCGCCGCCGCTCCTGCGGAGCGCTGTGGGCATGAGCCCCTGCAGGATTCCGCCGACGAAGGGGAAGAGGCCAATCAGGGTGGCGAGCGCTGGCGATGCGCCAAGCGTGGTGATCAGTGGGATGGAGAGGCTGTCTCCATTAAGTGCGACGGCGATGGCGTCGGAGACAGCGAGGGTGCGGAAGGCGGCGTAGCGGCCTGTGAGGAATCGCCGCCAGTCGGCGATCGCCTTACTCACCGCCCGTGAGCGGCGGCACTACTCGCTCGTACCTGCTCTTCAATGCGGTCGATCTCAGTGACAATCGCGGAACGGAGGGCGTCGAGTTCGTCGCGCACCTTCTCGGTTGTAGAGTCGATCGCGGTGAGGGTCTTCTTGATCTCCTTGACCGAGTCCAATCGACTGCGCAGCGCGTCGATCGCATCTTTCACCGCTGAGAGATCGGCGCCGCTCCCCTCCGACTTAGCGCGAATCAGCGCCGAGATGCGCGCGAGTCGGTACCCCGCCTCAAGGATTGCGACGTCGGGAGCCTCAGGGTCAACCACGCAGTAGACGCCGTGGCGACTAATGACAAATGGCGAGGCGCCCGCCGGCGCCGCCGCTTCGCTGAAGACCATTAGGGCGATCTCCGCTTTGCGATTTTCGCGCGCCTCGGCGAGCTCCTTCTCGATGGCCGGCCCCGTCATGGTCTTGTCTTTCACCTCAACGACGATGCGCAGCACACTTGCGGAAGCGTCGCGGCCGTTGATCGTGATGACCGCGTCGCCCTTCTTTGAATCAGGGATGGAGCCAGCAACGCCGCCCGTCCCCTCGATCTCATCGTTCGTGGCGCGCAGCAGTTCGGTGTATTCAGCAATCACGCGCGACTCGAAGTCGGCGCCCTTCGCCGTCCCCTTCTTGCGCTCACCCTTCGCCGCCTTCTGCGACGCATCAAGTTCAACGATCTTCAGCAACACATCATCAAAGCGCTTGGCGATCTCGGCGCGGAAGCCGCTCAGCGGTGAGGCCTCGCGCGTTGGGTCAAGCAGGTGGGCGAGCTTGCTGGCGTCGCCGTCGAAGTAGGTGCCAAGGATGGTGTTGAGTTTGCCGAGTGCGGAGTCGCGGCGGTTCTCGTCGAAGAGATCCTTGGTGAAGAGGGCGAGCTCACCCTTGTCGCCAAGGAAGCGCTCCAGCGTTGCGGGAAGTGCTCCACCCTCGTTGGCGAAGGTCTTGCGCAGAATCTCTTCAACCTCAGCGGTCGCCTTCTTGTTCGACTCACCGGCATCGGTGAGCAACTTGTCGAAGGCGCGGCGCACATGATCCACATCAATAGAGCCACTAGCGCTCTGCAGCGCCATCAACCCAACACGCATCGCGCGCTCTACCGTTTCGGCACGATCCTCGGGCGAGCGGCTTTCCAGGAAGCCAGCGAGGGCGCGATCGACCACCTCGAGGGAGGCGATGCGAATACGGTCACCAACGATCTCCACCTGCGTCGGCTTATTCGCCGAACTGATCGGCACGATCTCGGGAACGCGCTCGCCACTCATCTATCGAAGGGCAATCAGGCCGCAGCCATCACAGAGGGCCACGATGGCGCGCTTCTCGCGGGCATAGCCGGCGGTGTGAAGCACCCCTGGGCAGCCGACCGTGCGGCAGCGCCAAGCCCACGCCTCATCGCCATCGGCACCGTCGTAGGGGAGCGCCTCGGCGCTGAGCTTCTCGGCGAGCCCTTCGCGGGCGGCCAGCGTTGTCCCAATCGCGGCGGCACGTTCTGCCTCGCTCTCGCGCTTGTAGGGATACGACTGGGCGACGTTGGTTGGCATGGGTGGAGTATACCGACCGCCGAAGGCGGGAACCCGTATGCTGGCTAGGTGACTGGATCAATGAAGGCTCTGCTCCTCGGCACCCTGACGTTGCGAACCGCAACGGGGACCACGGGCGCGCTCCTGATCGTCTGGAACAAGTACCTCAACTCCACCGGCTCGGTCACGATCACCCCGGTTGACCTTGCAACGATCACGCTCGCCTTCTACGTGACGGAGCTGATCGGCTCGCCGATCTTCGGCATCATTGCCGACCGCATCGGACGAAAGCCCGTCATGTTGCTGGGGCCACTCTTCGGCCTCGCGGCGGTGATCATGACGCCGTTCTCCATGACGATTCCCCTCCTCATTGGTACACGGCTACTTGAAGGGGCCTCGACGGCGGCGAGTGTTCCTTCCATCCTTTCGTACGTGGCGGCGAAGACGAGCCACGACGCGGCGCTGCGGGGTCGTGTCGTCACCCTCTTTGAAGTGGCAACACTCGGCGGACTCCTCGTTGCGGGAACCGCGTTGGCCGGCCCACTCTGGGCGATCTTCGGACCGGCAGCCTTTGCGGTGAACGGCCTGATCTACGTGCTCGCGCTGCTCTTCTTCGCCTACGGCGTGAAAGATGAGCACTCCGCCCCACCACCACACGCAGAGAACCGCCTGCGCAAGTACGTAAAGCTCTTTAGCCAGCGCGGGATCTTGCTTTTCGTCCCCACCTGGGTCTCAATCAACGCCATCATCGGCGTCTGGGTGCCACAGGGGCTCAACCTGTTGCTCGGCGACGAGACGGTCAATCTCCCAGGTCAATTCCTTCTGAGCGGTTTCGACTTTGTCGTTGTGACCTCTGCCTTCGCCTTCGTTGCCCTCATCGGCGGCGTCGGACTCTTCTTCTGGGGGAATCGCTTCGCCAACTTCCGCCGCACCACCATGCTCCTGCTCGGTCTGATCGCCTTCATCGTGGCGATGGCCGCGATCTTCGCGATCAATCGACTCTCAGGGAACGAGCTGCCGCTGATCGCCCTCCTCTTTGGAGTGCTGTGCGCCTCCATGTTCTTTATCGCCGGTGCAACGCCAGCGGCACTCGGCTTCTTGGCCGACGTCTCTGAGCGGTACCACGCCGACCGCAGCGCGGTGATGGGCCTCTACTCGATCTTCTTGGGCCTCGGGCAGGTCATTGGCGTCAAGATCGCGGGTGACCTTGCGTTCGCCTACGGGGTTGACGGCCTCGTGTTTGCGACGCTCGGATTCCTCGTTGTGGCCGGCACCTTCCTTTTGATTCTGCGGCGGGTTGAGCACGAAATCCTGCTCCCGAGCGCACCTGGGCAACACCGCGCGCACGACTGACCTGCACCGATAGAATCAAGAAGACGTGAGGGCGACCTGCCCGCACGCATGCAGGGAGGGGGACCATCATGGTGAAGTCAACGGTCGCGATTATCACGGACAGCGCGTCGGACATTCCACCTGATGCAGCCAAGCGGCTCGGCATCACCATCGTGCCGGTCATCGTCTCCTTTGGCTCCGAGAGCTTCAAGGTGAACGAGGAGCTCACGATGGATCAGTTCTGGAAGCGACTCACCGCTCCAGGAGCACCGTTCCCAAAGACTGCAGCACCGCCACCCGCCGCCTTTACCGCGGCTTACGACAAGGCATTCGCTGGCGGCGCAAAAGAGATCGTCTCGGTGCACGTCGCCTCAAAGCTTTCGGCGACCTATAGGAACGCCGAGATTGCCGCTGCGGACCACCCGCAGTCGAAGAACATTCATCTCGTAGACACCGCCACTGCATCGGCGGCCGAGGGGCTGCTGGTGGCGCGCGCCTATCACCGCGCACAAGAGGGCTGGAAGGCACCACAGATTGTCGCCGAGCTCGGTGAGCTCATTCCAAAGACGCACGTGATCTTCTTCCT
>CAJABS010000181.1 GCA_903938075.1 uncultured Chloroflexota bacterium
CCAAGGTTTGGCTCAAGGGTGGTGAAGGCGTAGTCGCCAATCTTTGGCTGTGCCGCCGTGAGTGCCGCGAGCAGAGTGGACTTTCCAGCGTTGGGCAGCCCAACGAGGCCAACATCCGCAATGAGGCGTAGTTCAAATCGCACGTCGCGCAGCTCACCAGGCTCCCCTTTCTGTGCGTGTCGCGGCGCCTGGTGGGTTGCCGTGGTGAAGTGCGCATTACCAAGGCCGCCGCGGCCGCCGCGCACCAACAGCACATGCTGCTCGCGCGAGACGAGGTCGGCGATGAGATCGCCGCTCTTCGCATCGAAGATTGCCGTGCCCGGTGGCACCCCAATGACCAGGTCGCGCCCAGCTTTGCCGTGCGACGTCTTGTTTCCGCCGCCACTCGCATCGCCTGCAACGTAGCGACGTTTGACCTCAAAGTCGCGCAGGGTGGTCTGCCCAGTATCGACTGCCACATAGATGCTGCCGCCCCGACCACCGTCGCCGCCATCCGGGCCACCGCGCGGCACATGCGACTCGCGACGCATCGTTGATGCACCGTCTCCGCCGCGCCCTGCAGCGAGGTGGATCTCTACAACATCAAGAAACATTGTTTAGGGAAGGAAGCGCGCTGGGTTGTAGAGCGTCGAGGCACCCGCGAGCGGGAATCCTCGAGAGACCACGAAGTGCAGGTGGGGCCCAGTCGCGCAGCCCGTTTGACCCATGCGTCCGATGCGCGTTCCCCGCGTCACCTTCTGCCCAGTGTTCACGAGGATGCCTGAGAGGTGGTAGTAGCCGGTATAGAGATTCGAACCGTGCGCAACGATCACCTGGTAGCCACCACAGTTGTTGCGCCACCCAGTGAAGACCACGACGCCATCACCCGCGGCAACAATGGGAGCGCCGTAGGCGTTCGAGATATCCATTCCTAGGTGTGTGCGCGTGAATCCACGTACGTAGCGACCGCCAGGCACGGGGTAGCGGAACTTCACACCGCTATACACCGACGGAATTGGTCCCGTGTAGCCGACAAGCCCATCGTTTCGAGTGAATGTTGGCAGCGCAGCGCCGCGTCCACCAGGAAGAACAAGGATCATGCCCAGCACAAGATCTGCCGTCTTAAGCTTGTTGTACGTGCGAATGACTGATGGCGTAACGCGATACTTTGACGCGATTGATTTGAGCGTCTCATGTTCGCGAACCGTAACGACGATGCCGCGCGTGTCAGGAACACGAAGGCGCTTTCCGACTGGTGGGTTGTCAGCGGACTGCAGGCCATTTGACCAGATCAGCTCCATGGAAGAGATCTTGTAGCGTTTCGCGATCGCAGCGAGGGTCTCACCTCGTGCAACCACGTGGATGATGACGTGGTCTCGACCGTCAGCGACAACGATGTCGATTGCGGCTGGGAGCTCAAGGGTTCCATCGTCAAGGAAGATTGGTCCATCTACCGCTGATGTGGCGACCACTGGATCGGTGGACTGCGCAATAACCTCGGTAGCACGCATCGAGAAGGTGCTCTCGGTGGCGGCCTCTCCAATGAGTACGCCGTCGGCTACGGCGGTGTTCACGATGGAGCCTTCTGAAGCGAACCGGTCTGGATTCTCCGTGCCGCCCCACTCCGTCGTAAACGTTTGCTCAGCCTCTGCACTCGCGCCGACGCCCATACCCCTGTCGTTCAACGCCTGTGTTCGAACGTCAATGGTTGGCCCTGGGAGGAGGCTCGCAATGATCGCCACGCTCAAGAGCCCCGCGATCACCGCAGGCATCGCTCGCTCTGGTTCGCGACCGAGCTTGCGCAGCCCAGAGTCAAGTGAACGGCGACGGCGGCGGAGCGACCGAAGGATGCCGCGCTCTTCGAGCACTGGGGTGACCTTATGGGCGATAGCCGCCACCGCGATTCCGGTCGTGCGGGTGGCAAGGGTGGGGTGAACACGAATCCGGCGAGGGAGTGGGTGCTTAAGGAACTCACCAGCGCGGAAGAGGCTCAGGCGAATCGCACGCTCACCGCTACGTTCCAAGAAGGATCCGAAGGCAAGGAGGCGGCGGCGAATAGCCGCGGCGAGGCGGAAGGAGGGGCTTCCAGCTCGCACATTGCGATGCTTGGTTCCACGGGCAGACGTTTTTTGGCGTTTCACATCTGGCATTCCAGCCTCCGATCTCCGCCTTAGTCTACCCCTCGGCTATGTCGCCGAGCGGGGCACCCTGGCACACGCTGTGCCTCGTGCGTGGATTACGCGGGGTTGGACCCCTCGGTGCCCTTCGTGAGCGAGGCGAGGAACTGGGCGTTCGACTCCGTCTTCGCAATGCGGTTCAGGAGCAGCTCGATCCCCTCGTTGGCCCCAACGGCCGAGAGCATGCGACGCATGGTCCAGACCATCTTGAGGGTCCCCTCGTCAAGGAGGAGCTCCTCGCGGCGGGTTCCTGAACGCTGCACATCGATCGCCGGGAAGATGCGCTTCTCGGCCAACTTGCGGTCGAGCACAAGTTCGGAGTTACCCGTTCCCTTGAACTCTTCGTAGATCACGTCGTCCATCTTCGAACCAGTGTCGACGAGGCAAGTGCCGATGATGGTGAGCGAGCCACCCTCTTCGAGCTTTCGCGCCGCACCGAAGAAACGCTTCGGTGGGTAGAGCGCGATTGGGTCAATACCGCCTGAGAGCGTTCGCCCGGATGGTGGGAGTGCCAGGTTGTAGGCGCGTGCCAGTCGCGTGATGGAGTCGAGCAGCACGACGACGTCGGCACCGGCCTCGGTGCGGCGCTTCGCGATCTCGAGGGCCATCTCGGCAACGTGGGTGTGATTCTCGGTTGGCTCGTCGAAGGTCGACGAAATGACCTCGCCCTTTACCGAGCGGCGCATGTCGGTGACCTCTTCTGGTCGCTCGCCGATAAGGCAGACCATGAGGGAGATCTCTGGATAGTTCGCCGTGACGCCCTGGGCGATCTGCTTCAGCAGGCTCGTCTTGCCGGCCTTCGGTGGCGAAACGATCAAGGCGCGCTGCCCCTTGCCGAGCGGATTGACGAGGTTGATCAGTCGCTGCGAGAGGTTCGACGGAACCGTCTCAAGATTGATCAGCTCAATTGGGTGAATCGGTGTGAGGTCGCCGAAGTGCGGTCGTCGTCGCGCCGACTCTGGGTCGGTGCCGGAGACGATCTCGACGCGGAGCATTCCCCAGAACTTCTCACCCTCGCGCGGTGCACGAATAACGCCGCCGATCGTGTCGCCCTGGCGCAGGCCGAGTCGGCGCACCATTGGTGACGGAACGTAAACATCGTCAGCGCTTGGGAGTAGGCCGTTGCGGCGAATGAAGCCGTAGCCATCGTCAACGATTTCGAGGATTCCCTCGGCCCAAATCTGACCCTGCTCTTCGGCCTGCGCCGTGAGGATCTTCTGAATGACAGTGGAAAGTTCTTCTTGCTGGGTAGCTTCGACGCCGAGCTTCTTTGCTGCAGCGATGAGCTCGGTTGCCTTCATGTTGGCGAGGGCGGCAAATGTCACGAGCCCTTCGGCGGCGAGGTCAGCTTCTGAGAGCACCTCGACGTCGGCCGGAAGTGCGCCCTGTGGCATGCGCATCGAGTTCGGGTTCGGTCCGCCGCGGCGGGGTGGTCGTCGTGGGCCGCGGTTTCGTCCGTCGTTCATATCAGTTGAATACCTTCCTCTACCTATGGGTGAATGCATCCCCGGTGCGCGATACTGCGTCGCGTTCGCTGTGCAGTTCGGGGGGGATGAGAGAACTCTACGGCAGGCGTTGCCGCTCGTCAAGAGCCCGCGGATTCGGGCCCGCGACTACTTCCCGGAGGTTGCCTTTGCCCAGTCTGACTTGAAGATCGCGATCCCCTTATCAGTGAGTGGGTGCTTCGTCATCTGCTCAAGCACCTTGAGTGGCATCGTCGCAACGTGCGCACCCGCCAGCGCTGACTCAGTGACGTGTCGTGGGTGGCGGATTGATGCGGCAAGGATCTCGCAATGATCAAGCCCCTCGTAGTTCGCAAAGATCTCAGCGAGCTCTTGGATAACGATCATCCCGTCTTCGTTGATGTCATCGAGTCGGCCAACGAATGGGCTGATCAGCGA
>CAJABS010000182.1 GCA_903938075.1 uncultured Chloroflexota bacterium
AGGGCACGAAGTTCGGTAGCGGTGACGGTGATTCCGCCGCGCCTGCGGCGCACGATGCGCGCGCGCGGCCCGGAGCTGCGGCTCATCCGCGTGCGGCGAGCGCCGCGGTGACCTTCCCCGAGAGGACCTTTCCATCGACACGGCCCTTGGTCTTCGGTCCGAGCCAGCCCATGACCTTCCCCATCTCTTTTGCTGAGGCGGCGCCGGTGGCGCTGATCGCCTCGGCAACGAGTGCGTCAACATCGGCATCGCTCATCTGCTCGGGCATGTAGGCGGAGAGGATCGCGATCTCCGCGTTCTCGCCTTCGGCGAGGTCGGCGCGATTCGCGGCGGTGTAGGCGTCGACAGACTCCTTGCGCGTCTTCACCGCTTTCACGATGACGCCGAGCACCTCGTCGTCGGTGGCGTCGCGCTTCAACTCCTTCTCAACAAGGGCGAGTGCGGAGAGGGCCATTCGGAGGGTGTCGCGGCGCAGCGTCTCGCCCGACCGCATAGCGGCCGAGACATCAGCTTTCAGTTGATCTCGAAGCGACATGCGCTGCTCCTCTCTGGCGGCTAGGCCGCACTGGGGCGCGCCGTGGGGCTAGATCCCGCGCGGTGCTCCGCCCATTGGCTTCTTGCGCTTGGCGTCCTTGCGCTTCTTCTTCTCCGCGGCGTTCTCAAACGCTTCGCGACGGCGCGACTCGGCCAAGATGCCGGCCTGCTGAACCTTCTTATTGAAACGGCGCAGCGCGGCCTCGAAAGACTCGTTCTCGCCGATACGTACTTCTGCCAAGTGGCACCTCCTAAGGGGAGGAGGATAGCCGATCCCCCGCACGAAGGCGACTTAGCGCGGGAGGGGGACCTCTTCGAGCATCCCTTGCAGCGTGGCCAGCAGGGTATTGGCCGCCTCACTGTCGAGGTCGGCTGAGGGGGTGCGCTGCAGGATCACGAGCAGGTTCCCTGACTGAAAGAGGTTGAATTGAGCGTCCGGGGGGACGAGCACCAGGTTCACGGGGGTCACCAGATAGGCGGCGAGCTGCGGGGCTGCGGCTCGCGCGGCGGCGGCATCGGCGAACGAGATCGCGACCAGCGGGATGCCATTTGGATCACGCGTCGACGCGGCGCGGACCACCGTTCGGGGGAGGCTGTTCATCTCTGGCGGGAGTGGCGGACGTACGTCGGCGCTACTGGTCACTGGCCCGAGGCCAGCGGCGGTCACGACTGAGACGAGCAACCTTTCGGCCTGTGCCGCCTCTGCTGAACTGCGTGCCGTTGGCGCCGCCGAAGCGGCGGGGCCTTGCGGATCTGGCATCAGTGGACCGCCCGACAAGAAGCTGAAGATCGCCATACCGCCGACCAACACGATGACGGTTCGATACGGGAAGCGACGCTTGCGCGTCGTTGGCGCTTCGCTCATCCCGGTGGCCATGCAAGCTGGCGCCCAGCGAGCAGGTGATAGTGCAGATGCTCGATCGCCTGGCCACCCTCGAGGCCAACGTTGCTCACCAAACGCCAACCGCGGTCGCCGTAGCCGGCCTCAACCGCAATCTCTTGCGCCACATCATGCATGCGTGCCAAGAGTGCGCCATGCGCCGCGGTGTCGCGCAGGTCGGCGGCGGAGCCGATATGTTCGCGCGGCACAATCAACACATGCAACGGCGCCTGTGGCGCAATGTCGTTGAAGGCGATCACAAGATCCGAGCTGTGTCGCTGCGTGCTCGGGATCTCGGCGGCGATGATCTTGCAGAAGAGGCAGTCGCTCATGAGGTCAGTGTAGCGCGACCGTCGCTAAATTCAGCGGCGACCCACTCCCCCTCTTCCCAGCGTTCGACGAGCGTTGCGCCAGCAGCTTGCAGCGCCGCAATCGCCTCATCGGCGCGCGAGAGGAACATGCCGCTAGTAAGGAGCCGCCCGCCTGGTGCCATTGCGCCGACGAGGAGCGGGGCAAGTTCAATATGGAGTGAGGCAACGAGGTTCGCGATGACGAGTGGCGCTGGTGCCGCAATCGGGAGTGATCCCGCCTGAATGGTGACGCGCTCGGCGACACCGTTCCGTGCAGCGTTCTCGGATGCGGCGGCGACGGAGAGGGGATCAATATCAACGCCCGTCCCGTGCGATGCACCGAGGGCGATCGCGGCGAGCAGGAGAATGCCACTCCCCGTGCCGACGTCGAGCACCCCTGGACCGCTCCGTGGGAGTTCGCCGAGTCGGCCGGCGGCGCTCCACTTTTCAAGGCCGATGAGTGCGAGCCGCGTGGTGGGGTGGAGCCCCGTTCCGAATGCTTGGCCCGGATCAATCGTGACCACTGCGTCGCCAGGGGCGGCGGCGTGCTCGCGCCATGGTGGGCGCACCACAATGCGATCAACGCGCAAGATGGGGAACTCCGCGCGCCAGCTGGTTGCCCACTCTTCAGCGGGAATCGGTCGTACGAGCAGTGGTCCGATACCGCGCAGACCAACACCACCGCTTGAGAAGGCGGCGAAGCGTTCGAGTTCGGCGACGAGCCCGTCAGCGGCGGCGCGATTGTCTGCGGTGTCGGGGAGCCAGGCGCGAATGCGTACTGGTGCGGTCGGGTCGTAGATGGGCCCGAGTGCGTCGCCATCGATGGGTGGTGGTGTGGCGGGCTCGGCGCTGGTGCCCGAGGGGGCGAGGCGTCCGAGTCGTTCACTGATCGCTTCGGCCGCCTCAGGGTCGCACTCAATGCTGAGTTCGAGCCAGCCGTCGGAGCTCAGTGGTTCTCCTCGCCACTCGCCTTGGCAAATGCTTCAAGCGCCTTGCGTTGATCGCCACTCAACTTCTTCGGTACCTCAATCGCAATGTGAATCAGTAGATCGCCGCGCTGGCTTGGTCGTCGCACGTTCGGTGCGCCGCGACCCTTGAGGCGCAGCACGTCGTTCGGTTGGGTTCCCGCCTTGATCTCGATCTCCTCTTCACCTTCAGCCGTCGGCACCACCACGCGCGCACCGAGTGCCGCCTGCGAGATCGAGAGTGGAATCTCGGTGGTGAGGTTGATGCCGTCGCGCACGAGCTGCGGATGCTCCTTCACCTCAATGACGACGTAAAGATTTCCGGCAGGGCCGCCGCGGCGACCG
>CAJABS010000183.1 GCA_903938075.1 uncultured Chloroflexota bacterium
ACCTCCTCAGTTATCTGTCGCACCTGCACCAGAGCCTGAGCAGCCTTCGCTTTCCCATCCTTCTTCCGCTTGTCCTTTGGGGCAGCTGCCTCCTCCTCGACACCCACATCGCGCACGCAGAGCAGATGCATTTCAAAGGTGCCACTAGAGGCGGGAACGTAGGCGAGCTCGAACACGCCGTCGCGGTTCCACTGGCCCTGGGAGGCATCTAGCCGCCCGATGTCGGCCCTAGCCCGAGTGGGCGATTCGGAGTCGGACGACCTGCGCCGGCGCATCTGGACGTTGAAGCTGATCCCTGGCGGCACGTTGGTGGTGACGTTGCCGAAGCGGTCGCGCGCTCGGATTCTGAGCCAGTTGGGGGTGCCCGCGTCTGTTGTCACGACCTCCTCGGGAATCAGAGCCTCGCACGTGTCAACGACCATGGGGCCGGGCTTGCATACGACAGTCAGCGGCGAGCCGCGAACGTGCTTCTCGCCGATGGTCACCAACATCTTGTGGAGGCCGCTCTGGTCGCACCGGTAGCGGATCTCGTACTTTCCGGTGCCCAGGTCGACGACGTTCGCCTTGAACTGGTCGTTGCCGGCCGTGGAGACGCGCATGTTGTCGTTGCCCTTGATGCACGCGTTCTTGTACGCGTCGTACGCAGTAAACTCGAAGCAGCCTTCCTCGCCGACGGCCGTCACCAATCCAGCCTCAATCAGCGTGGCTGGCAGCGCGGTGTTCTCGGCGTTCCCCTTGCTCGGCACCACTGTGAGTGAAAAGGGGCTGCCCTCAAGAAAGCCGCCGCCCGCGCTCGCTGCCAGCCCGAGGTGCAAATCGTAATTTGCCGCGCGTTTGACCTCGAAGTTCACTTCCACAATCGACTTGTGATCTGTCTTGGATACGCCGAGCATCAGGAAACCTGTCGTCTTCGCCATTTCCATATCGGAGACCAGCTGCGTAAACTCCTCGAGGTCAAGGCCGCCGCCGTCGGAGTCGTAGCGGCGCAATAGCACCGCGGCGGCCTTGCGATCGTCGCCGTAGCCAAGCAGGGCAAGGGCTTCCTTCAGCTCGCTGAAGTCAACGTCGCCCGATCCATCCTTGTCAAACTGCTTAAAGATTTTCTGCACGTGTGGCGGCACTTCGATCGGGTCGTCCGGGCCGGGTATGGGCACGCCCTCGGGCTTGAGGCGGACGTCGAGCTCGGCCGCCGGGACCAGGTCGCCAGTCCGGTCTATAAAGGTGACCTGAAAGCAGCCCTTCTCGCCCGCAGTCAAGCGCGTCAGCCCCTTGCCCGACACCTTGCACATGTTGGCCTGCGCGCTCGGCGCGCTCACGGTGATCTTGAATGGCGAGTCCTTTATGTGTTCGCCGTTCATTTTGACTGTGACCTGATAGCTTCCCGCATTGGGCGCGACGAATGAAACTTTGTACCGGCCCTCGGGCAGCTCCTCGATGTCGGCGACCGTCGCGGCTGCTGCTCCAGAGAATTTGACCGAGAGCGAGTCACCCCCCTGCTTGGAAGGGCGGTCGGCATTATTCCGCGCTTCCACTTCGAACTCGCCAGTCGCGCGGGCGGTCACACGCCCGAGCGCGCCAGGCGACGGGCCGATGATGACCGACTTGGACGGGAAGGTCTGCATGCCCAGAGGCACGCGCGTCCACGAGGAGCCGCCCTTGGAGCGTCGCCCGCATGGATTATAATTATTGTGAGTTATTCGGCGCGTCTCTAATTACTGCATCCGGTTACAGGACGGAGTATTGTTAGTGACTCAAATACCGGTAAAAAGAACTAGTGGTTTTGGGCGAAAAATATTTCGTCCAAATCTCAACCACGGACACATCTTTCGTGGTGAGGAACGGCCGACAAACCCGACCCCTCTTCAGGTGCGGTGTGGGGTGTGCGAGGTTTGCGGTCATCACAGTCCCGTGGCCGGGAGGGGCACCGCGAT
>CAJABS010000184.1 GCA_903938075.1 uncultured Chloroflexota bacterium
CAATGGCTCTAAATCGAGTGCCTTTACGGAACTTTCCTACTATCCCGGTTATCTGCGTCAAGAGCGGATTTTTCTTCCTTCGCATGGTTCCTCCTGTATTAGATGTTGCGGTAGCTCCGCCCTCAAAGTATATGACGATGGTTCATAGAGTTTGCGCAGCGTTGCTAATAGAAAAGGCCCGGGGTTTCCCCCGGGCCTTTTCCTGTATCCGAATCCGACGGTCTCCCGTCGGAAGGGGATTACTTCGAAGAACCGTTCTTCAGGGTTGCGATCTTCCAGATAAGGAGACCGTAGCCCGGCTTGGCCAGGATGTCGGCAATCGTGTATCCGACCTGCTTCAGCACGAGGCCGTCCTGGGCCGTAAGGCCAAGGTTGCCGGCGACGGCTGGAAGGAGGTAGGCGATTGGGTAGACGCCCCACGTCGCGATAAGCACGACGCGAAGGATCTTGAAGATCCCCTGGATGTCCTTGCTCTGCTTCTTGATCGAGGCATCGATGCCGCCGAACAGGTCACGGAGGATCAGGACGAAGAAGACTGAGCTGATCGCGCCCCAGATGGTGCGCGGTGAAGCCAAGTCAACCGACGTGATCTCGGTCATCTCGCCAACGTAGCCCGTTGCGATCATCAAGAACGCATAGACAACGTTGCGCTTGATCAACGTGCTCTCAAGCTTCTTGTCGAGCTTGAGCACGAGCACGAGCTCAGCAACGAGGAGTGGCACCGTCAGGAGCCAGTCCACGTATCGATACGCCTCGTTGAACGGGGCGCCCGTGGTGCCGAAGGCCACCCACGAGTCAAAGATTCGGACGTAGTGGTAGAACGCGATCAGCACAACTACGGCTGAGAGCGTTACCGCCATCCGGTTCCCCTCCTTCAGACTCCCACGTGCGGAGACGAAGAAGAAGAAGCTTGCGCCCATCGCCGCGATGGCGAGGGACATGAAGTTATAGACCAATTGATATGCGTCCTGCGGACTCATCAATGGACCTCCCTTTTTGCTTCTGCGACCTCTTCGGATCGCTGTGGATAAGTATCGCAAGTTTTGGGGCCCGATGTTGCGAAACCGCAATATTTCGCAACTGTTACACTTTCTTGTAACAAATTCGACTTTCCACGTGTCCACGGGAGGCGCTAGGCTGCGGGATAGGAAAGGGGGAGCTATGCCAGCTATCACAGAGCTCACGCGGATCGAGCCGGTCCACCTGGCGCGCCTTGAGGCACAGGGAATCTTCACCACAGGCCTGCTGCTTGAGCGCACTGAGACCCCAACCCGCCGCCAGACCCTGGCGGATCAGACCGACGCCACGACCGCAGACGTCGCCGAGTGGCGCGACGAGGCACTCCTGCTCAATCTCGCCTTCCTTGGGCCCGCTGAGCACGAACTCCTGGCCCAGGCGGGCTATGGCGGCGTGGAGACCCTTGCGGCAGCCCCGTGGGAGCAGTTCCAGGCCGGGGTGACCTCAACCGCACAGACACTTGGCATGCCACTCCCAGACCCGCTCTCGCTCCGCTCATGGTGGGAGCAGGGGCAGGTCCTCGCCGACGCGTGAAGTCCCTCCGCCGCCTCTTGCGGCGGCTGCTCCTCGCCCTTGCCGCTGCGGCACTGGCCATTGGCGCAACGACGGCCATCTTCCTTACCCCACTTGTCGTCCATAACCTCTTGAGGGCGAGTGATGCCGCCACGGTGCTTGACGTGGAGCCGAGGGTCGCGGAGGCCCTTTCAGATGCTCTGGTGTGGGATCTCCTCACGGACGGCGCCTTTGATGTCCCGCTTGGTGACGAGCCACTCCTTTCGGCGGGAGAGCGCTCTCACCTTGCCGATGTTGGCGGACTCCTCCGAGCCATCCTGATTGCTGGGCTTGGTGGGTTGATCGCCTTGGCCCTCGCCCGGGTGCGCCGCCGCGCCTGGTTGCGCGTGGCCATTCGCGACGGGGCGGCGCTCATCGTTGGTGGGGCTCTCGCCGCCGCCGCCGCCTTCGCGCTGGCCTTCGATGCCACGTTCGCCTTCTTCCACGGCCTCTTCTTCGCTGCTGGCACATGGACATTTAACCCCGCCACAGATCGGCTGGTGCAGTTGTATCCGCTGGATTTCTGGGTTCTGGCGGCGATGCTCTTCTGCCTGGTGCTCGCGGTGGGCTCGTTCACTGCGTATCGCCTGACGGCGCGATCAAAATGATTGGCGCCCTCTACCTCGCCTGCATCGTGCTTTCGGCGATCGGGGTGCACGGTCTGGTCAAACGTTTCTCCCTACCCGTGTCGCGCCAGGTGCTTCTTCCAGTCACGGTGATCACCACCGTGGCGTTCCTGCTCGTCGACGCTGTGGGGATTTGGCGCGGCTGGTTCGCCACGCCGCTCTCGTCGACACTCCTGATGCTTCCTGGCCGCGGTGCCCTTGATGCAGGACTGCCGATCGAGGAGATTGCACTCCTTGCAGCACTCGCCGCCTTGGTGGTGGTGCTGATGAGCATTCGCAAACCTCGCCCGATGAAGAGGGAGGGGGAGCTCTCGTTGCAACGCATCGGTGCAGCCGCCCTCTGCGGAGCGCTCGTCACAGCCGGAGCGCTCGTCGCAAACATCGGCGGCGAATACACAGCGGCCACCACAGGGCTCGCCGCTGGTGCACTCCTTCTCACCGCGCCACTACTCGCACAAAGCGCAGCGAGTCGCCTGAGCGTCGCAATCTTCCTTGGGCTAACACTGGTCTTCGACAACATCATGTGTGCGGCGGGACTGTTTCACTACTCCAGCGCCCCACGCTCGGGGGTGATGCTGGGCTACGCGCCGGTCGAAGATATTCTCTATGCAGCAGCGTTTGTGCTCTTCGCTGTGCAGCTCACAGCATCCGCAGGCGCAGCGAAGGGGCGCTGGTGGCGGTTGCTGCTGGCCTCCCGCCCTGTTTCGTGGATCAACACCGCGCTCCCATTTGCGGGTGGTGCGCTCGCAGCCGGAGCGGGGGAGGCGGTTGGCGCATGGTTCCTGCCGCTGGTGATCTGGTGGGGCGTCGCCTACAACCTCTATCTCTATGGCATCAACGATCTCTATGACTTGGCAACTGATCGAAAGAATCCGCGTAAGGGTGGCGCAGAGGGTGCGCTACTTCAGAACAGCGATCTGCCAACGTTGCGACGCCTCCTCCTCTTGGCCTCTGGAGCGGCTGCACTCTTCTTGCTGACCGGCTCCGCTGCGGTGGCGATCGCATGCTTCGCTGGCATCGCCTTCGCCACGATGTACAGCGCACCATGGTTCGTGCGCGCCCGTGCCGTGCCGATCTTGGATGCGGTTGTCTCTGCGACACACTTTGTGATCCCTGCAGTTGCTGGCCTCGCGCTCGGGGGTGAGTTTCAGCAGGCGTGGGTTGCGCCGCTGGCGGCCTTCTTCTTCTGGAACATGGCGAGCCACGTTGTCGGGGCGCTTCAGGACGTTGACGCTGACCGACGGAGCCGGATCGCTACGGTCGGAACGCTCCTCGGCGTTCGCGGCGGAGGATGGTTCGCCATCGCGCTCTATGCCGTGGCGG
>CAJABS010000185.1 GCA_903938075.1 uncultured Chloroflexota bacterium
CAGCTCGTCGGGCTCATAACCCGAAGGTCGGTGGTTCGAATCCATCCCCCGCAACCAATAGGACCTCAACCCCGTATCGGGGCACACCCGCCTATGGGCCGTCGGCGAATTCCGCGATCTCTGCAACGCTGATAAATGGACCGACGCGGTAGTCGAGCACCACACCGTTTGCGTCAAGAAGCAGGGTGAGCGGAGCGGCATTTACTGGCACCTGTGCAGCAATGGCGCCGTCGGCATCGATCAGCGTTGTCCAGGTGGCCCCAAGCTCTGTCGCCGCCGCTGTGGCTGGCCCCACCGCATCCTTGTAGAGCACCCCGAGCACTGTTGCGCCCGGCACGAAGCCTGATGCGTAGTCCGAGAGGAGCGGAATCTCATCACGGCAAGGGATACACCAGCTCGCCCAGAAGTTCAGCAGAATGCGGCCGCTGCCGCCTTCGGCTGTTGGCCACGATGAGATCGTGACGCTTGGGTCGTAGAGCGGATGGGCTGATCCGATACGTATGGTGCGGCCGATCAGTTGGTCGCTACTTGCTGTGGGACCGCTGCAGGCGGCGATCAGGCTAGCGGCAAGGAGTGCGATTGCGGCGCGGCGGATGCGCGCCACGTTGATCACTGAAGGATGACCGTCCCAATCATGTTGGGGTGCACGGTGCAGATGTAGACATAGGTCTTCCCTGCGGTGAGGGCGGGTACGTCGTAGATACGCTCATCGACGCCGTTGAAGATCTCGCCGAGGTAGACCTCTGGGCCGGTGCCCGTGTCTTCATGGATGGCGACGTTGTGGGGGATACCGGCGTCGTAGTTCACGAAGCGAATGGTGAATGGAGCCCCAGCCGGCACGGTGATCGTTTCGCTGTCAAAGGCAACAAGCTCCGCGCACATCGTGATGGTCGCATCACCACCCTCGGCACAGGCGGTTGGCTCGCCGCTCGGAGAGGGGCTCGCCTCACCGCCACCGATGATGCCCGCCTGCGAACCGGCGAAGAAGACGAAGAGGAGGCTGAAGAGGGCGATCGCAACCGTGGGCGCCTTGCGTGGCGTTGGGTTGACGAGGTGCCCAGTGGAGTCGGCCTCGGTGGTGGCGCGATACTCGCGCCCCGCGTCGACGAGCCAGCCAATCATCGCGAGCGCCGTCATGAGGGTTCCGAGCAGTGCAAATTCAAGTCCGACTGCAACACCGAAGAGCATTACGGCGGAGCCGGCGCTTACCAAGAGTGGCAGGAGTGAAGGCGGCGGCAGATGCACCCCCTCGGGTGGGCCGCTTGGCGCCGCTGTTGCTGGAGCATCGTCAACGTGCAGCGCCATCGCTGAACCTGCGCCGAGCGCGTCGTATTCGCGAACCGCTTCGCGGCCCCAGGCAACGAGCGACAAGACGAAGAGGAGCCCCGCGACGGCGAGTGCTGGGCCACCAAGTGCAACGGAGAAGAAGAGTGCGCCGGATGCTGCTGAGATGAGGAACGGCGCAAGGCTTGGCCCTGGCAGGTGAATGCCGGATGGCACCTGTGGCTTACGGATCGGCATACCAATGCGACGAGGCCCGGCGCGGCGGAAGCGCCAGAAGACCCAACCGTAGAAGGCGACGACCAAGAGCAGGACGCCGATCGGGATGAGCTTGATGAGTGCACTCCAGTCAGGGGCGACGAACGGCCCAAGGAGAGAGACCACCCATTCAAGAAGGGAGCGGAGAAACTCCATGTCGCTCGGGATCCGTTAGCTGTCGGTGTTCATGGCGTGGATCAGGATCAGCGTCATCGTCGCCATGGCGATCCCGAGGCAGAAGAGGAGCGTCGCGCCCTGGAGGTCGTTCGAGACGAAGAGATAGACGGCGCTGAGGACCACAAAGAGGAGGCCAAAGGCGTAGGCGTACTTGTTCATGGCTGCTCCCACCTTTCAGTTGTTGGGCCAGTCGGTTGTGCTTGGGAGATTGTAGCGCCGCCCAAAAAACTACGAACTGGACGAAGATGCGGGTATGACGCATCTGCTGCAGATCCCGACCCACGGAGGGACCCCGCCGGAGCTCTCGCTGGAGTCACTCCTCTACTGGTCCTGGCCGCCAGTGATCACGATCGCCGTTCTGCTCTTTGGCCTCCTCTGGCTGCGTGCGATCCGTCAGGTGGCTCGGGAGCATCCAGCGAACCCGTACCCGCGTCGCCGCACGGTCAGCCTAGTAGCGGCCCTCGCCTTCCTTCTCCTAGCGCTGCAGTCAGGTATCGAGCGCTACGACACGACCCTCTTCTCGATGCATATGGTGCAGCACCTCATCCTGCTCTTCCCTGTGCCGATCCTGCTGCTGCAGGCGGGGCCGGTGACGCTACTCCTCCGGGTCGCCTCGCCGCGCTGGCGCGCGCGAATCCTCGCCGTTCTCCAGAGTCGCGCCGTTGGGGTGATCAGCCATCCACTCGTTGGCTGGACGCTCCTTGTCGCTGTGATGTGGGGGACGCACCTCTCGATCATGTTCGATGCTGCCCTGCAAGACCAGTTCATTCACTACCTAGAGCACGCGCTCTATCTGTCGATCGCTCTTCTCTTCTGGGCGCCGATCTTCTCGGTCGATCCGATCAGGCACCGACTGCGCGGCGCGAGTGCCCTGGTCTACCTCATTACGCAGATGCCGCAGAACAGCTTCCTTGGCGTCGCGATCATGTGGTCGCCTGCGCCGCTCTACCCGTACTACGCGACGCTGCAGCGCGCCTGGGGGCCGACACCACTTGAGGATCAGCAGCTCGCTGGTGCGATCATGTGGCTCGTGGGCGACGCACTCTTCTTGGTTGCGATCTTCGTCGTCTTGGCCGCACTGGCAAAGGCTGAGGATCGACCGAAGTCGCGATACGATGAGGCCCAGACGGCGGCGGCGATTGCCGAGATCCGTCGACGAGAGGTGCTCCTAGCGGAGCGGAAGAGGAGCGAAGAGTGAGCGTGGCAATTGACCCGGTCTGCGGCATGGAGGTGACGATCACCCCTGACGCCCTCACCACCTCGATCGAAGTCGCGGGGCTCGCCGTCGCCGGCCAGGCTGACCGCCACCGCGGAGCACTCGACGTGAGCGCCCCAGGGCAGGAGCGCTTCTACTTCTGTGGGCGCGGCTGCCTCCTCGACTTCCAGGACGACCCGAGCCCGCTCCTAGATGCGGGGTATCAGCCCTCGGGGATGTAGGGCAAGTCGGGCGGGAAGTGGTACCTTCTCGCGCACAGGCTCCCACAAGGGGGGCGAGAGAGAGGAGCTCACGACAATGGCCTACGTGATCGCAGAACCGTGCGTTGATGTACTTGACCAGTCGTGTGTTGCCGTCTGCCCCGTGGACTGCATCCACTTCGAAGAGGGGACCGACCGCAAGCTCTTCATCGATCCTGATGAGTGCATTGACTGCGGGGCCTGCGAGCCAGAGTGCCCAGTGAATTCGATCTTCCCAGCCGAGTCGGTACCGGCGCAGTGGTCTGGCTACATTCAGATCGACGCCGATTGGTACAAGGACAAGACCAGCGCACGAACCGCCGTCGACGCCGCTAAGCCGCGCTGAGGCGGGCGCCTTGAGCGCCGTCGCACCCTTCTCGTGCTCCTGGTGCGGCCTCCCTGTCTCTGCCACAACGCTCGAAGACCTCTCGGCATGGACCCTTCTCTGCCCCGCCTGTCTTGAGCGCGCACCGGGCCAGCCGTATCTGAAAACAAAACTGAAAGAGGGCTTGCGTCGTCGCGCCGAAGGTGCACAGCCACCCGTTGGTATTCCACTCGCGCCAACGCCAGCAACACCCGCAACGACTGGTGCACCGGAGGTTGGTGAGAGCGGCGTACCGGCGCGACTCGGGCTGCTCCCCCCACCACAACATCCCGATGAACTAGAGGCCTGGTACTTGAATCGCGCGCCGTACGATCGCGGACCACTTGGTGGCGCCACGTGGCAGGGGGAGCTTGATCGCGCGGTGCTCTGGCTCGATGCACTTCCGTATGAGGGTCGCATCGTGGAGCTTGGTGCAGGGATCGGATTCTGGACGGTGTTGCTTGCATCGCGCGGTGATACGAGCGCCTACGATGCCCGCGAAGATCGCCTAGAACGTGCGCGTCGGCGACTGATCGCCCACGGCCTCACGGCACATCTGCATCCGCGCGCGATTGACGCGGGCCCTGAAGGGGCTCCCGCTGGGCTCGTCGTGGTGCCGTTCGTCTTGAGCCAACTCGCCGCGGAGCCACGCGCGCGGATGATTGATGTGGCCCATGCATGGCTCGCGCCCGGTGGGCGTATTGCGGTGATTGATCTTGCCCCGCCGAACTTTGATCCAGCCACGTTGGAGCAGGCGGCAGGGGAGATGCTCGGTGCTCGTTTCACCGATCGACGCGCGGAGGTGCTTGGCCGACACCTCGTCTTGATTGAGGCGACTGCGCGCTGATCCCCTTACGGGTTCAGTGTGTGTGAGTCGAGGAGCCGATTCAGCAGCTCTGGGAGTGAGTCCAGTTCGAGGCCAGCTGGCCGCACCATCTCTCCGGCTCCAACAGTCACACCGAGGATTGGGTCGTCGCTATTGGCGCCGACCGGAATCTCGCGGGCGGCCGCCGCAGCGAGTGTGGCCATCTGGTCCGCAGGGAGGGTGATGCGTTCGATGTATTGCCCGTGGGTCATGATGCTTCGCCCATCGGCGTAGACGAGCGCGCTCTCCTCGTAGCCATTCGACCAGCTTCGGGTAACCGTGTAAGCGGGGGTGCCGCTCGGTTCAGCGGCAGAGCTACACGCGCCGAGGCTCGTAGCGACTGCGATGGCCACGAGGAGTGCGGTGAATCGCTTCATCGTGCGATTATACCCGTACGCATTTGATGAAGGAGAAGAGCATGGCAGCACGACGTGATAGCGCAGAAGAGCTTCGCATCCTTGAGGCGCAACTCGATCGCATGCGCGGCATGCTCGGCGCGTATTCAGGACTCTTCTTTCGGCAGATCACGATCTGGGGCATCGTGAGCCTGCTCCTTCTCTCCCTCTCCGGCCTCAGCACGGGCGCACCTGTTGGGGTGCTGCTCCTCTTTGTTGTTCCATTCGCCTTTCTCGAGGCGGGCTACACCTTCTACTACACGGTGTTCGCGCGGCGACACGCAGAGCTCCTTGAGCGCACCATCAATGCGCGGCTCGGTCGCGATGTGCTGGCAGCGCATCGGCTTGAGGCGGCCTACTTCTATGAACCCGATGCGCCGAAGCTCTCGTTCCTCTCACTTGGGCGGCTGACCGGCTACGGCAGCGTGATGACCATTGGCTACTCCATCGCCGCCGTACTCCTCTGGGGGGCGGGGCTCGACGAGGCGCTCACCCAGGTGGCGGTTGGGGGGATGCACGTGGGCGTGCTCGTTGCAGGGGTGGTCTGGACCCTCGGCGTCACCCTCTATCTGCTCTGGCACTTCCTCTCCCGCCGTGACGAGGAGCGCCTCCTGGCCGCCCTACGGGTCGCCTACCCAGATGCGGTAGGCTCGCGTGGAGGCGCCCGGTCCGGGCGGTAACTGACCTACGGGCAGAGGAGTACGAGCGACGTGACCACCCCCGATTCGGGAGCGCAGCACGGCACGGTTACCGAGCTTGACCGCGTCACGATTCGCTTCGCCGGCGACTCTGGCGATGGGATGCAGCTGACCGGCTCGCAGTTCACCGCCACCACCGCACTCTTCGGTAATGACGTCTCCACCCTGCCGGATTACCCCGCCGAGATTCGCGCGCCAGCTGGATCGCTCCCAGGAGTCTCGGGATTCCAGATCAGCTTCTCAAGCGGTGACATCCATACGCCGGGCGATCGACCCGACGTGCTTGTCGCCATGAACCCGGCGGCACTCAAGGTCAACCTTGGCGACCTGGTACCGGGCGGCGCGATCATCGTGAACACCGACGCCTTCAACGACATCAACCTGCGAAAGGCAGGGTTCGCCGAAGACCCGCTGAAGAACCAGAGCCTGCAGGGCTACAACCTCTATGAGATTCCAATGTCGACGATGGTTGCTGGCGCATGTGAAGGGTTGGGCCTGAGCAGCAAGCAAGTGGAGCTAACGAAGAACTTCTTCGCCCTTGGCGTGATGTTCTGGCTCTACGAGCGTTCGATGGCCGGCACCGAGAAGTGGATCGCCGAGAAGTTCGCCGGCAAGGATGCAATCGCTGAGGCGAACCGTCGTGCACTGCATGCGGGCTATGCCTTCGGCGAGACGACCGAAATCTTCCACACGCACTACCGCGTTGCTGCAGCACACCTACCACCTGGCACGTATCGCAACATCACTGGCAACGAGGCGACCGCCCTCGGCTTCGTGATGGCCTCGAAGCTCGCCGAGCGCGACCTCTTCCTGGCGAGCTATCCGATCACGCCCGCCTCTGACATCCTGCATCAGCTCTCGTCGTATAAGCACCTCGGCATCAAGACGGTGCAGTCCGAAGATGAGATCGCGGCGATCGGTGCTGCGGTGGGCGCGGCCTACGGCGGCGCAATGGGTATGACGACCACCTCTGGCCCAGGCATGGCGCTCAAGGCCGAGATGCTCGGCCTCGCCGTCATGGTTGAGCTGCCACTCGTGGTCGTCGATGTGCAGCGCGCCGGCCCTTCGACCGGTATGCCAACGAAGACCGAGCAGGGCGACCTCCTCATGAGCATGTTCGGCCGCAACTCTGATTCGCCGATTCCGGTGATTGCACCAGCAACGCCGGCCGAGTGCTTCACCATGGCGATTGAGGCGTGGCGCATCGCGCTGCATCACATGACCCCCGTCGTTTTCTTGAGCGACGCATTCTTGGCAACGGGCGCCGAGCCGTGGAGCATTCCGAACGTTGCCGATCTCCCTTCGATCAAGGTTGAGAACGCCCCCGCCTCCGACAAGCCAGGGTTCCGCCCGTATCAGCGCGATCCCGAGACGCTGGCACGCCCATGGGCAGTACCAGGAACGCCAGGTCTTGAACACCGCATCGGTGGTCTGGAGAAGCTCGATGAGTTGGGAACAGTCAGCTACGACCCTGATAACCATCACCGCATGAACCTGCTGCGCGCCGAGAAGGTGGCCCGCGTTGCCCGCGACATTCCGCCAACCGAGATCTATGGCGACACAACCGGCGACCTGCTCATCTTGGGCTGGGGCTCCACCTACGGCTCGATTCGTTCAGCGGTGGAGCGCCTGCAGTCGCGCGGCAAGCGCGTCAGCCACGCCCACCTGCGCTACCTGAACCCGCTACCGACCGATCTTGGCGAGATGCTGAAGAACTTCAAGCACGTGCTGATGCCCGAGCTCAATGCCGGCCAGCTGCGCATGCTGATTCGCGCCAAGTACCTGGTCGACGCCGTAGGCTTCAACCTGGTGCGCGGCAAGCCGTTCCAGATCGGTGAGATTGAGGCGAAGGCCGAGTCGATCCTCGGCGAGAGTGTGGAGGCCGCGAAGTGACCCAGTCTGAACTCCCAGTACTGACGAAGAAGGATTTCGAGTCCGACCAGGATGTGCGCTGGTGCCCAGGGTGCGGCGACTATTCGATCTTGGCGCAGACCCAGAAGACCATGCCTACCTTCGGCGTCGCCAAGGAGAAGATCGTCTTCATCTCCGGGATCGGCTGCTCAGGTCGCCTCCCGTACTACATGAACACCTACGGCTTCCACACGATCCACGGCCGTGCGGCAACGATTGCCACCGGCCTCAAGGCGGCGCGACCTGACCTGATGGTCTGGGTCATCACCGGCGACGGCGACGCCCTCTCGATCGGCGGCAACCACCTGATCCACGCGATGCGCCGCAATGTCGACATGAAGATGATCATGTTCAACAACCGCATCTACGGCCTCACCAAGGGTCAGGCCTCGCCAACCTCGCCGATCGGCAAGAAGACAAAGTCCACGCCACTCGGCACCATCGAAACGCCAATCATTCCGCTCAACTTGGTGGCAGCAGCTGAGGCGAGCTTCATCGCACGATCGGTCGACACGCACTCCGAGCACCTGCAAGAGATGATGCAACGCGCAGGCGAGCACTCGGGTGCCGCCTTCCTCGAAGTGCTGCAGAACTGCAACATCTTCAACGACGGCGCGTGGCGCGACTTCACCGACAAGTCAGTGAAAGAGGATCGCATGCTGGTGCTGAAGCACGGCGAGCCGATGATTTTCGGCGCCGAGAGGAACAAGGGGATCCGACTCAATGGCCTGCAGCCTGAAGTGGTGACGATCGGCGAGAACGGCATTACTGTCGCTGACCTCTGGGTACACGATGAGACTGACCCTGACGCCACGCGCACGCAGATCTTGAGCCGCATGTGGTGGCCCGACTTCCCGGTGCCGGTGGGCGTCTTCCGTCGCGTGCCACGCCCAACGCACGATCAGCTTCTTGTTGAGCAGATTGAGGGGGCGAAAGCTGCGCGAGCGGCGAAGGGCCCGGTCGACCTGCAGAAGCTCCTCGCCTCAGGGGAGACCTGGACGGTCGAGTGACCGCGCCGCGCCTGTTGGTGCTGGCCGACGATCTGATCTGGTCGACTCGACTCGAAGGGCAGGGGCGCACCCTCGGCGCAACCGTCCAGCGCTTCACTGCTTCCGAGCCTCTGCTCGCCGCTCTTGTTGCTGAGCCTGCGACCCCCGCCGACCTGGTGGCAATCGATGCCACCGCCCGCGCCTACGACGCCGAGGCGGCGGTCCGTGCCGTGGCGGCGACGGGAGCACGGGTCCTGGCCCTGGTCCAACATGACGATCCTGAGGGGCGGGCGAGCCTGATCGCCGCAGGGGCGGTGCGCGCCATGCCGTACCGCGCGCTCTTTGAGCGCGGGCATGCGATCCTCGCAGGACTACTCGATCTGCCGGTGCCGCCGGCGACGAGCCCAGTATCGACAGAGGAGGGTGCATGAGCAACCGAAGCGCCGAGATCACCGCCGCCTACGACGCCGCGACTCCAGGCCTTGGTGCCGGCCACGCCCTTGAGGCGAAGCTCATCGGACCCGCCGCCTACGCTGCACGACTCTCCGCCGCGCGCGACGCGGTCAACGACGCTGGTCTCGATGCGGTGTTGCTCGGCTTCGGCGCCGACATGCGCTACCTCACCGGGTACGCCGCACCAGCGCTCGAGCGACTCACCATGTTGGTGATCCCCGCAAACGGCGCACCAACACTGATCGTGCCGCGACTCGAAGCGGGCATGGCCGGCGATGCACCAGCGATGCGTGGCGGTCACGTGGCCTGCGTCACGTTCGGTGAGACCGATGATCCGTTTGCCCTCGTTGCCACTGCGGTGAAGGCTGGCGGCCGACCAGGATCTGCTGCGCGTGGCGTGGCTGTCTCCGATCGACTCTGGTCCACCTTCTTGATTCGCATTGAGGCGGCACTCCGCACCCACGGCGCAATCACCCAGACGCAACTTGCGTCGCACGTGATCGGCAAGTTGCGCATGGTGAAGTCAGCCGAAGAGGCGGCGCTGCTGCGCGGCGCAGGTCGCGCTGTCGACACTGTCGTGATGGCGATCACCAGCGGCAAGCTGCTCGGTCGCACCGAGAACGATGTTGCGCGCGAAGTGCGCGAGCGACTGACTGGCGCTGGCCACGAAGTCTCATCGTTCGCCATCGTTGGCTCCGGTCCAAACTCTGCCTCACCACACCACGAGGCCTCATCGCGTGTGATCAACGCGGGCGACGCGATCGTGCTCGACATCGGTGGCGTTTTCGGTGGCTATGGTTCTGACACCACCCGAACCATTTGGGTGACCGGACCGAACGGTGCGGTGCCGCCAACTGATGACTTCCTGCGCCGCTACGAGATCTTGAAGCGTTCCCACCAAGCAGCGATGGATCATGTTCGCCCAGGGGTGAGCTGCGAATCGGTCGATACCGCCGCCCGCGCCGTGATCGACGCGGCAGGGGAGGGGGCCCACTTCTTCCACCGTACCGGGCACGGAATCGGTCTCGAGGAGCACGAGGATCCGTACATCGTCGCGGGGAACAAGACCCTCCTCGTTCCAGGTCACGCCTTCTCCATTGAGCCTGGCATCTACGTTGAGGGCGTCAACGGTGCACGCATCGAGGACATCGTCCTCTGTGGCGATAGCGCGGTCGATGCGCTGAATCACACCAAGCGTGACCTCTACGTGGTGGCTGGATGAACGACGGTCCAGTCGCGAGCGCACAGCAGCAGGTTCGTCAGGCGACTCCGGCGCAGGTGCGTCGCATCGCCAAGGCGCGACCGTATGTGCCGCTGCATGACTTGCGACGAACCTACGGTCTTTCTGGTGACGAAGAGATCACCACGCGGATTACAACCCCCGAAGGCCCAGCATGGATTGGCCTCCCCGAGCGCGAGGCGCGCATCATTGAGAGCCTGGTACGCGAAGGAGAGATCGCGCTAATCTTCGCCGACTCACCGCGCGCACGCGTGGTGCTCGGCTTCTACAGCCTGACGCTGCACGCCTAGGCGTCAACCCCTTCGCCGCGCAGCAGCGCGCGCTTGAAGGCAATCGGATCTGTTGCCCCAGGACGCCAGCTGCTCCCTGCGCCGCCCCCAAATCCGCCGATGCCGTTTGACGCCAACACGCGATGGCAGGGGATCAGCACGGGCACGCGGTTCTTGCCGAGCGCACCACCAACAGCACGTGCGGCACGTGGCGACCCACTCGCCGCTGCAAGTTCTCCGTAGGTGACCGTTGCGCCAAAGCGCACACTGGCAAGTGCACGCAATACGCGCTGCTCAAACTCGGTCGCCCAGGAGAGATCGACTGCCGCGAGTCGCTCGCGTGCGCTGAGCTTTCCGCGCAGTGCGGCGTTCAAGATGCGGTTCACCTCGCGTGCGTTTTTGATCGGGCCGGCAGTGCGACGCGCTACAGCGCCAGTGCCCACAGGGGCAAACGGTGCGCGTGGGTCGAGGGCGATGGCGCAGATGCGGCCGTTCTCCACGGCCACCGGAAGCGCTCCCCAGGGGCTCGACCACGAGTAGATCTGCATGCGCGCAGCCTAGCCGCAGGGGCGTATCGCCCAGGTGAGGCGTATACTCCCCCTGAGTATGTCAACCGAACTCGTTCCTGCGGCACCAGCGGCCTCCGTGGCGGAGATTGCCCTCCCCGTCACCGGCATGACCTGCGCCTCGTGCGTGAACCGCGTGGAGCGATTCCTAAAGAAAGCCGACGGCGTGAGCGGCGCGAGCGTGAACCTCGCCACCTCGATGGCCACCATCCAATACGCGCCAGAGGCAACAGGTGTTGCCGATCTTGCCGCGGTCATTACCGCTGCAGGATACGAAGTGCCTGCCGCAGCACTCGCCCTCGCCGGACGAGAAGGCGACGCCGACGCACAAGCGGCGCGTGAAGCGCTCGATGCCGAGCTCGTCGCCGCGCGCACCAAAGATACGCGCGGACTTCTCCGTGACGGGATCATTGCCACCGCCTTCGGATTCGGCGCAATGGCGCTCATGCTGCAACCGTGGTTCTTCCTCAGCATGGAGCGCATCAATTGGATCCTCATCGTGCCCTCCACCATCATTCAGTTCGCCGTTGGCTGGCGCTTCCACTCGCGCGCACTGCGCGCACTGCGACACGGCTCACTCACGATGGAAACACTCGTCAGCCTTGGTACCACTGCGGCATGGGGCTGGTCGGTGGCGATCACCCTCTTTCATCGGGAGCTCATGCGCATCGGAGTACCGGCGCATGCAACGTGGGATGCCGCGGCACTCATCCTTGGATTCGTGGCACTCGGTCGTTGGATGGAGGCGCGCGCCAAAGAGCAGACCACCAGCGCGGTACGCGGAATCCTTGCACTGCAGCCAAAAGAGGCAGAGCTACTCGCAACCGCCGACGCACCTACCGCATCCACCATCGCCGTCAACAAGATCATTGCTGGCGATCTCCTGCGCATTCGTCCTGGCGGGCGCATCCCAGTGGACGGCATCATCGTGAATGGACGCGCCGCTATCGATGAGTCGGCCATCACCGGTGAGTCGCTCCCAGTGGAGCGCGGCCAAGGGAGCCGACTCGCCGCCGGAACGCTCCTCACCGATGCCTCGATCGTGATGCGCGCGACGCAGGTGGGTGCGAACACCACGCTGGCCCGCATCGTGGCCATGGTCGAGCGTGCGCAGGGATCGAAGCCTGCCATCGCTCGCCTCGCTGACCGCATCTCCGAGGTGTTCGTTCCCGCCATCCTGCTCATTGCCGTGGCGACCTTCGTTGGCTGGTACCTGCTCGGGGCGGAGCCGCGCCTGGTGCGCGCCGTAGCGACCGCTATTGCCGTGCTCGTTGTCGCCTGCCCCTGCGCCATGGGCCTCGCCACCCCGACCGCCGTGATCGCCGGCACCGGCCGCGGCGCCGAGGCGGGGATCCTGGTGCGCGACGCCGCCATCCTCGAGGCGGCAGGGAAGCTGCGCGCCGTGGTTTGGGATAAGACCGGCACCCTCACCCTTGGTCAGCATGCCCTCGTCGGCCGCCTCGCCCTCACTACCGGCCCACTCACGGGCAACACCGACCGGCTCCTGCAGATCGCTGCAGCCGCCGAATCTTCATCAGAACATCCGCTCGCCCGCGCGATCGTGCGCGCCGCTGGCACAGTCACTGCAACAGCTACCGACTTCGCAATGCACGCCGGTCACGGCGTGAGCGCCACCGTAGATGGCGCAGCGGTACGCATCGGAACCGAGGCCTTCACCACCACTACCAATCCTGAGCTGACCAGCTGGGCAACAGCAGAGGCGGCCGCCGGACGCACACCGCTCTTCATCGCAATCAACGGCGAATCAGCTGGCGCACTGAGCCTTGCCGATACCGTTCGACCAGAGAGCGCCGCAGCGATTCGCGCACTCACCGCACGCGGCATCGAGTCGTGGATCATTAGCGGCGATCGCCAAGAGGTGGTGAACGCCATCGCCCACGACCTCAACATTCCACCCGAGCGCGCCCGTGGCGGCATCCTCCCTGGCGGCAAGGGCGATGCAATCACCGAGATTCGACGCAGCAGCAGTGGGCCCGTGGCAATGGTGGGGGATGGCGTGAACGATGCGCCAGCACTCGCCGCGGCCGACGTGGGCATCTCGATGGGCGGTGGCACTGAGATCGCCATTGACGCTTCGGCCGCAACGCTGAGCGGCGCAGATCCGCGCGGCGTGCCGCTCCTTGTGGACCTCTCGCGCGCCACGACGCGCATCATCAAGCAGAACCTTGGCTGGGCCTTTGGCTACAACATCCTCCTCGTGCCACTCGCCGCTGGCCTTGCACTACCGGCCTTCGGCATTGGCCTCGACCCAGCGCTCGCCGCTGCGGCCATGGGCGGATCGAGCGTGACGGTGGTGCTGAATGCCTTAAGGCTGCGAAGGCTGCCGCTGGAGCGAGATCAGTTGAGCTAAGGCGCTCCTGCTAGGATCTGCATATTCGAACCAGATTCGTATATGTGGAGGCAGCTCATGCACGGTTTCCTCTATCAAGACATCACCTTCAGCTACCGCCGCAAGGGCCAAGGCGAACTCGCCGTCTTAGAGGGAATCACCTGGCACGTGCCTACAGGCGTTACCGCCCTCCTTGGCATCAATGGTGCAGGCAAGAGCACGCTCTTGTCCCTTGGCGCGACGGCGTTGATGCCGAGGAGTGGCAAGGTGTCACTCAACGATCTAGATTCCCGCGATCAGCAAACCCAGTTTCGAGCGCGCGTGGCATGGATGCCGCAGCAATATCGAGCAGTACCGGGGCTCACCGTGCGGGAGCAGGTCGCCTATTCCGGTTGGCTGAAGGGGATGACCCGTGACGATTCATGGCGCGGGGCCTCCGAAGCGTTGGCACGCGTGGCGCTGCAGGATCTAGCTGACCGGCCTGCAAGTGAACTTTCAGGAGGCCAGCAACGGCGCGTTGGCCTTGCTAGTGCCCTGGTCCACGACGCAGAAGTGTTGCTGCTCGACGAGCCCACCTCTGGGCTCGATCCAGAGCAACGAGCCATGTTCCGTGAACTACTGGTAAACATTGGCGCCGACCGAACGGTGGTGGTGTCGACACACGACACAGGTGAAATCACGACGGCCTATCAGCATGTCGCGGTACTTCACGCAGGAAACATCGCCTTTGACGGCGCCTTGCAGGCCTTTGCGGCGCGTGCCCCAGCGGGGAGTGAGCGCCCGATTGAATCCGCATTTCTAGCGCTAATCGGTGGCGGTAAGTAGGTGCGTCTTCGCACAATGCTCAGAATATCGCCCGCAGTTTGGCTGACGTTACCTACGCTGATTCTGTCCATTCTCTATGTGACTAAGGCGACCTACTCGAACAACTACGGTGTCGCAGCGACAGCGGGTGCAACCTCGTCTATGGCGTTCTTGGTTGGATTTGTTGCGATGACTGCGGCATGGGAGGCTGCACGGCTTCGTCGCGGCGGCATTTGGGATGCGCCACATACGCGTTCTAGATTGGACATCACCATCATTGCGGTGACCCCCTCAATTGTATTGGGAGCCGTATTCCTAGTCGGAACTGTCGTTGCTGCCTCTGTCTACGGTCAGGCCGGGCTGCCTGAGATTCGCATGGTTGTCGTTGGATTCATTGCGATCTGCGCGTGGAGCCTGGTGGGGTTCCTTGCAGGACTTCGACTCCCCATGTCGGTGTCGCTGCCGAGCATGCTCTTGGCTCCATTCCTCTGGTTCGCCTTTGTGCCAGCACTCCCTGTGGAATGGTTGCGTCATCTGAGCGGCATGTACCGAGATTGCTGCCGGATCGGTGCCGATATTGCCCCGGCGGCGCTGCTCGCAGGCCTCATTATGAATGTGACAATCATCGTCGTAGCGCTCTATGCGATCGGCGCTTTCCGTAGGCGGTGGTCACGTACCGCCGCAACCGCAGTGCTCGTTGCAGGGGTGATGATCAGTAGCGCGTTCGCCTCAAATGTTGGTCCGATTCCCGAGGTGGCGCGAGATCGATCCGCCCTGAAATGCAG
>CAJABS010000186.1 GCA_903938075.1 uncultured Chloroflexota bacterium
CGCCTCACCGCAGAGTGCGCTGCTCGCATTCAGTCAGTCTGGCGCCGGCCCCGACATGATCGCGCTGGTTGAATCCGCGAGACGGCGGGGTGCGCTGACGGTGGCACTCACCAATGACGCTGACTCTGGACTCGCCGCGGCGGCCGAAATCACCGCCTACCTAGACGCGGGACCAGAGCGTGCCGTTGCGGCCACGAAGACCTATTTGGCGGAGTTGGTCAGTGTGGCGCTGATTGCTGCTGCGGCGGCGCGGGCGCTCGGCCGTGACGCCTCGTGGGCGACTGAGATCGATTCGCTTGCAGATCGCATGGGTGGCGCACATGAGGGAGCCGGTGCTTGGGTGGCTGCGGCTGCCGACCGGCCAGTCTTCACGTCACTAGTTGCGGCAAATCGTGCCCTGGTAGTTGGCCGGGGCTTTGAGTATCCGAATGCCCTTGAGCTCGCCCTCAAGCTCCGCGAGACAACGGGCACATTTGCAGATGGCTACTCCGCCGCTGACCTTCTTCATGGGCCGATCGCCTCCGCGGGTGCCGACGTCCCCGCTATTCTCCTCTCCACTGATTCCGCAACGAGCGTCAGCATCGACACCGCGCACGAACGTTTGCGATCGGCGGGCTCACCCGTGCTTCTGATGTGCACCGCAGCGCGTGCAACGGGAGCATTAGCGTCGCCCGAGGATTCGTTGATGATCCCTGACGGTCCGAGCGGACCACTAAGTGCGCCTGTTACGGCAATTGCAGGACTCACGTTGGTGGAATCAATCGCAACGCGACGCGGTAAGAATCCTGATGCACCCGAAGGTCTCGCAAAGATTACGAAGACGCTCTGATCGTTCGAATAGCTGACGATGGCGATTAGGAGACACGATGACGTCACCGTCTGATTTCGGGGGCGATGCACTTGGCGCACGTCTCAAGGAGCTATTGACACCTGGCGCGCTCGCCGAAACGACAACGGAGCGTGAGACGCTCGTCAAGGCTGCGTACATGGACTGGCGACGTGAGGTTGTCCTTCGCGCTGATGGAAGCTCGCACACGCGATTCACCGTTGGACATCCGGGCGCCGTAGCGATTCTTGCCATTGACGCGGCTGATGAGTCAACCGTCACCGCGGAATCACCGATCATTTTCGTGCGACAGTTTCGGACCGCAACTGGTCGACTCCTTCTTGAAATCCCCGCAGGGACGCTGGACACCATTGATGGTCAACGCGAGGAGGCGGCGGCAGCCGCGGCGCGTGAACTGGAAGAGGAGACGGGGCTCGTCGCTTCTCGCTGGCGCCACCTTCGCTCGTTCTACACGGCGCCTGGCTTTACGGACGAGTGGATGGAGCTTCACCTTGCCCTTTCACTGCGCCCAGCGGGCGAGGAGCGCCGAGCGCCAGATCATGACGAGGCACTTGAGGCCGTTCGCCTCACCGTCGCCGAGGCCGCCGAAGCGGTCCAGCGGGGTGCCATCGTGGACGCCAAGAGCCTGATTGCGATCAGCCTCGCCGAAGGTCTGGCCCTCCCCGGGCGCCCCTAGCGAGGGGGGTTCCGCCACGAGGGAACCGTGCTCAACCTACGATATTCGCACCGATATGGGCATATTCCTGCTAATATCGCCCCCTAGCAAGTCTGCGGTGCGGAATCCGCAGCAAAAGGGTGTGAAGTATGGCCATCGAACCGCTCAAGATGCTCGCTCCAACCAGCCCAGCCGTTCCCCATCGCGACCTGCCCCCGGTTGGACCAACCGTCCAGATTGACCCTGCGCGCATTGCCGCGCTGACCGCTGCTGAAGCGACTCGACTTGACGCGCGGACCCAAGGCTCAGGGGCCGCCTACGCCCGAGCGGAGAAGACGCTCGTCGGTGGTGTCTCGTCGAGCTATCAGCGCCGCGCGCCATATCCGATCTATCTCGAGCGCGGACTCGGCCAGTACATCTGGGACGTCGACGGTCACCAGTACCTTGACGTGCATAACGGCATCGGCAGCATGGTGCAGGGACACGCCCATCC
>CAJABS010000187.1 GCA_903938075.1 uncultured Chloroflexota bacterium
ATGAAGATCACAATGTTGGCCTCAGCTTTGTGGTGGAGAACAAGACAGGCACAAAACGAAACATTGAGCTGAGTGTCTTCGCTCAGAGTGATCCACCAATCGCACTCCAACTTGATCGTAACTCAGTGCGAGCAGAATTGATAGTGGTAGGTGGGCGTAAAATTGGCCGACCAGCTAACTCTCCGAGTTGTGCGTTCAAGGATGAAGGAACACTTCGAATATCTGTGCCAGGAAAGAAGAGCATTCGGATTGTGGTCGGCATTAAGAACGACCTCGCCCACATTCCCGTCGACTTGTCCTTGACGAGACTTGACCCAGTTGTTCGAGATATGGGCGCATAGTTATGAGCCAATACAAGCTTCCTCCACTTTGGGAAAAGATTAAATCTTCTGACATTAAATTTTCAATAAGTGTTGATGGCGCGCAGCTTGGCGATGCTTGGCCTGTCTTACTTGAAACATTTCAAGGGGGTAACATTGAGTTCAATGTGAACTTGAAAAGCACCGTTGATGTGGGTAGCGTACACGTGGTGTGCCGGCAGGCGAAGCACTGGGGCAGTATGCAAGTTGAGTTAGTGCAAGGCGCCGAAGGTGATTTCACGGGCTCGCTGAATCTGGCAAAAATCGACCTTTCACCACGCGAATCCTTCCAATTCGAGGCGATCATCCATGGGAAAAACTTCGTTGCTGATCCTAGGCCGATTGGGAGGAGCCAGATTCTCAAAATCGCACGGCACAAAGCCGATAAGGTTCCAGAAACTAATTGGAGCTATCTGGAGCAACGCCAGGAAGACTTCGCAGCAGTTCGGAATACCAAATTGAACAATGCGAATAAACATCTGTGGAGATTGTTGTTTGAAAACAGTCGGGTCACAATCTATTGGAACATCAACGGAATACGCCGTGAGCATTATGACATTCTGCGCGCAGCGCAAGTTGATCCTGCTAAGGAATCGATCAGATCACTCCTCAACGCAATTGTCGCGCGCTCTGCGATGTCGGTACAGCAGTCATGGGATATGTTGCATGCCGCAAACCTTCAAGGTACTGACAGTAGCGCTTTTGCAGACGTCCCAATGATTGCCGGATTGAAACTTACCGCGCAGTTGGTTCCCGGCCAGGCTGACCTAGAGAATCTAGGGTCTCTTCTCTGTGAAGTGGAATTTCAAGAGCGCGTGAAGCAAAAAGGCCTCTTCACCCAGATGGAGCGCTCCCTAAAAATACTCATGCAGGCGGATTAAGATGGCAGTACTTCGTCTAAACCGGGTGCGGGTTGAAGATTTAACGGACGACATCAAGCTGTCCGTTAGTGAACTCCTTGATGCGGGTCAATCTGCGGCAGCGATGAGGCGCCTTGAAGCGCAAGGCTATTTGGAGCCAACCTCAGCTGAAGCCGATATTCCAGCGCTAGAAAAGAAGTTGCTAGGCATAATTGCCAAATTACCCGAGTCTCATCTGAAAGGTCTCCAAGATGGCCCCGTGGCCGCACTTCTTCACCAGGAACTGAAACTCACTCCTGCCCAGGCGTCAGACCATGGACTATGGGTCGCAATTGGGATTATTGGCTTGAAGTATGTCCAGGCTCGCTGGGAGAACGCAGCGCTGCATGTTTTCGCAGGTAGATCAGACGGTGCCTGGGAGCGACCGTGGTGGGTTGGGGAGTTGCTTGGCGTCAATGGAGACTACAAATACTGTCTCGATTACTCACAGAACACAAATGCAACCAATGAAATCAACAGACTCTTTGTTCGCGAGAAAGCGTGGGCAATCGCGTTCGGCAGGTTGGTCGCGCATTACAATCCAGGTGGCAAGCCTGGTCCGATCAAAAACGATGAGATTAATGACCTGTCTATAAAAGTAAGGATTATTTCAAGATCAGTGCCGCTCCCGACGCCTTATGCAAAACCAGATGTTCCAGGTTACGTTGATGAAGAAAAATTGGAACTTCAAGTTAAGGTGGCATTGAAGTTGATGAAGAGCCAAGTCGAGCGTACTCCGTTACATGCACGGTGCAGATTTAATTGGCCCGATTAACAAGTCCTGAAGTCCGGGCGATGGCTGCACTACGTGCAGCACGTGTCAAGTTCCACGCGACAGGCCACGGACACAATTTGCCTTTTTATGCGGACTTCCTCGTGCCGAGCCTGCGACTGGCAGTATTCATCGATGGTTGCTACTGGCATGCCTGCCCGAGACATTACCCACGTGACCCTGCCGCTAAGCGAAGAAGTCGACCATCAAGAATCGCTGACAGAGAAAGATCTCGTGAGGTCCGGCTGGCTGATTGGACTCCAATGAGGGTGTGGGAATGCCAAGCCATCGAAGACCTGATTGTTCGAGCGCTCTCGCAGGCGCGGAAACGTTCACGCTATTTGGCTGCAGAGGATTAAAACCTGAAATCAATGCATTTGCCCTGGAACGGTTAATTGCGGTAGTTCGAAGGGTTTACAACTAGCCGAATTCGTAGCTACCGTGGATTTGGTCTTGATTCTGGCTGAGACCATGCGATGCGGGTTTGACGTGGAGATGCTGAGGGTTCATTTTCTGGCAGATCAACCCGCTCGATTGCTGCCATTACCGCACTGACTACAGCCGCCACGTTTGGCACGGCGACAGAATTTCCAAACTGCTTATAGGTGTGGGTGTCAGCATGATGGGGCTCAAACCATTCGGGGAACCCTTGTAGACGAGCCCACTCTCGTGGGGTCATCCTCCGAAGGCCTTCATCATTCCGAGGACCTTTAAGGCCGTCGAGTGTGCCAACCTGGGGGCCCATCTGTGCCTTGATCAGATTCCGCTCTCGACCCATACCTCCCCCAACGAGTGCGTTCGCATAGCCATGATGATCTCGTACCTCAAATCCAAATCCTTGCCCAATTGATTCATGGTGATCGCGATGGCGCTTTAAGCCTTGCAGGTACTTCTCGGAGATGAAGTGCCGGGCGTGAACTGGAGTCCTCCACCGCGGTCCGTCCTCAAGCACATCTTGAAGACTTAGACCCGCACCACCAGGCGTGGTTGGGTTTGGGAATCTAAAGCGATCAGCAGCCATTGGATCCTTAAACCCAACGATAAAAATTCGTTCGCGATTCTGTGACACTCCAAAATCTAAAGCGTTTAACACAGACCAACCTTCACCCTTAAGTTTACTTTTCCCAGATGGCTGGACAAGATGATAGTTAACTGGAAAACCAACTAACGTGTTAAGGATAACCGCTAGAGTTTTGCGCTTGTCGTGTGACACAAGGCCCTTGACATTCTCTAGGATGAAAGCGTCGGGTCGTTTTGCCGCAATGATCTCTGCAACATTGCGGAAAAGAGTCCCGCGTGTATCTTCGAATCCACCCTTTAGGCCAGCAATTGAAAAGGCTTGACAGGGGAAGCCGGCAAGAAGGAGATTGTGATCTGCAACGCTTCGTGGATCGATGACGGTGATGTCTCCAGATGGGTCATCGCCAAAGTTGTGCCGATAAGTGTCAATGCACTTCTTATCGATTTCGATTGAACCTACGCAGCGACCGCCTTCGCTTTCAGCTGCGAGTCGCATTCCGCCAATTCCCGCAAACAGATCAACAAAGGTAAACCTGGGCTCAGACAGCCACGCCCACTCGTGAGCCAAGCCGAGGTCTGCGGCGACATGGTCCGAACCTAATCGAGCTTCAAGAATCTGCATCTGCTCAGGCGTTGCCCCAGCTCTGCGGGCCTTCGTGAGGAGTGCTTCCGCCAGCATCGGCGAGAAATGTTTAGTTGTATAGCTCACGGGAGGAGTCTAGCCGGTGTGGCTGCACTGAGTGATATCTGTTTCGGGTCTGATCTCGGGCCGATAACAAAACGTGCAGAGATTGAGCCCTAATCGTGCCATTGAGGTGGCACGAGGCGCAGGCTATAGTCGAGATAGGGTGTAGGGCACTAGGCTAATAGTTGGACCAAAATTGGCACCCATTTAGGAGAGTATGGGAAAGCAACTCGATCGACTAGATGCACATCTGGGCACCGGAAAGTACTTTTACACTCGCTCGCGCGGCGTAAAGTTCCGCGCATGGGTGAAGGGCGACGCGCTCTTCGTTGAAAGTGAGCGCAGCGGGCGTACCTCCTATTCAGAGAGTCAGATTGCGGCGGCACGAGTAGCGCTCGGGGGTGGGGTGGCCCCAACTGACCGAGGCGCGCAGGTTGCAAAGTCATGGGTTGACTCCATAGATGCCACCATCGCGGGTGAGCCGATCTCCGCGAAGGCGAAGAAGCGCGCCGCTCGCAAGAGCGCTTCGAAGGCGCCAAAGGCAAAGAAGGCAGGCGGGCGCACCACAAAGCGCGCCAAGCCAGTAAAGCGGCGTGCCCTCACAACCTCGGTTCTTCGCCGTGAGCTCGCGAAGGTCCTCAGGCAAGGTAGTCTTCCGGCCGCAACGGGTGCTGACCTCGTGGCACGCTTCGAGGAGGAGCGCGAGGAGCTCGTCAAGCAGGTGAAGTCTTCAGAAGAGCGCGCAGTTAAGGCCGAGTCCATTAACAAGCGACTAGCCCAGGCGGTCTTGACCATCCAGGGTGCCGGACGAATTGGAATCTTTAACCCGCTAGATGAAGAAGATGCTTCTGCATATCCAGAGGAGGTGCGATTCAACCTATCTGAGGCTGCCCGCCTGTGGAGTTCGTCAGCCAATGGCTCAATCTCAAGTGCGAGAACAGCGCTTGATGCGACGATTCGCGCGGTTTACCTCCGCATTGGCGGCGTGGAAATCCGCGGGCTGCAGTTCGGTGCTATGGCCGACTACATGAATGAACGCGGAGCAGTCCGTGGGAGTCTTGACGCGGAAGACATTTTTATCGCAAAGCACTTATACCGACGAGCTAGCTCCTTTGCCCATGCCCGCTCAATCAAGGCAACAAAACTTGAGGCAGCGCTCATTTGGTCTGGTGTCGCGATGGTCTGTGAGCACGCTTTCCGAAAGGCAAGTATCGGTCGCTAGTTGGTCCCCATAACCATTAGGCGTTAGCGATAGCGTCCAAAATAGATTGTCCATACTTTGCGATGCGCTTTTCGCCAAGGCCATGAACAGCCGCCAAGGCGCTGATGTCCTTCGGCTTAGAAGCTACGAGGCAATCCAGAGTCTTGTTGTCAAAGATGACGTATGCAGGCACATTCCCGTCGAGTCTGAGCCGTGAACGAAGCTCAATCAGCGCGAGCTTGACGCGCTTGTCAAGAGCGGGATCTGCGACTGGTTGCGCAATCTGATTTTGTACTGGGGTGTGCCTCAGTTGATCGTCACTACTATCTATAGAGCGTCGATCGACGCTCACTTGCGAATGATTCCTAGTTCGGATCGGAGGAAGATATCTGCCTGGCGTGCAGTGGGCACAATTTGAAGGTGTTAGGCCGTGGACACACGTTTCCATTAGTGTGATTGTATCTCACAAACAGGTGCTTTACGCCAACCCCAACCCCTAATAGCCGACGAGCAAGATCCCAGAGAGGGGGATCTGAAGTCGCGATCCATAGAGTGTCTCGAGCATTGTCGCAACCGACTCAAAGTCCTTACCGCCCTTGTATTCCGCACGCACTGCGATGACGAGGTACTTGGCGTCTGGAATAACGAACGCTTCAAAGAGATCCTTGAGCCATTGGTTGTTCACAACCCCACGCCCTGCCTCGACCTCAATAATGGTGCTGCTTTGCGGGTCCCATCCGTCAACCTCGAATGATTTCTCTGCTGCGCCGTTGCGAGCAAAGCGAACTGGCCGTGGGATCTTCTGATCTTTTGCCTTGCCAGATTCAACTTCAATCCCCATCTGGGCAAGATCATCGTGAACAACGGCCAACACGTCGTTGCTATTCAGATCAAACTTGGCTGAGGAGATCTCTTCGTGGTGCGCGGTGAACACGGCTGCAATTTCGGCAATGCGGTGCGGTGCTTTCTCGGAGCGCGGGTAGAACTGCCAGACGAGTGACATCAAGCTAGCCCAACCTTCTCCTTCACCTCACGCATCGTCTCGGTGACGATGGGCAAGAGGCGGGCGGCACCGTCGCCGAGGATGTTCTCAATTTCATGAGGCAAGGCGAGGAGCTCGTTGTAGCGCTCGCGGGCGGGGGCGTAGTGGGCGATCAGGCGTTCGGCCAGTAGGCGCTTCATGTCGGCGCAGCCGGTGAGGGCGTCGCGCTCGTTCTGCCAGAGCTCTTCGTAGTTGGCGCTCACCAGCTTGTGCAGTTGGCAGACGTTGCAGGCCTCGGGGTGCCCCGGGTCGCTCTTGAGTGGGCGCTTGGTGTCGGTCACTGAGCCCATCACCTGCTTGGTGATCACGGCGGGGTCACCCAGGATGTCGATGGTGTTGCCGATCGACTTGCTCATCTTCTTCTCACCATCGGTGCCCAGCACCACGGGGGCGGTGGTGAAGACGGCCTCTGGCTCTGGGAAGGTCTCGCCGAACTTGTTGTTGAACGAGCGGGCGATCTCGCGGCTCAGCTCCAGGTGTGCGGCCTGATCCTTGCCGACCGGCACCACGCTCGCCTTCGGCAGCAGAATGTCGGCCGCCTGCAGGATCGGGTAGGTGAGGAGTCCGTGGTTGATGTCGTCGGCCTGCTGCGCCTTCTTCTCCTTATAGGTAGGAGTGCGCTCGACCCAGCTCACGGGCGTCACGGTCATCAGGATCCAGGCAAGCTCCTGCACCTCAGGGCGATGGCTCTGCACAAAGAGGGTGCACTTGTTCGGGTCGAGGCCCAGGGCAATGAGCGCCGCGGCCATCTCGCGCGTCTGGCGCCTGAGTTTCTCGCCGTCGTGCACGCTGGTCAGGGCGTGGTAATCGACGATGCAGTAGATGGACTCGTAATTCTCTTGCAGCGCCACGTAATTGCGGATGGCGCCCAGGTCGTTCCCCAGGTGCGGCGCACCGCTCGGCTGGATCCCCGAATAGGCGCGGATCGGCTGCTTAGCTCCACTACTCCTGGGGGGAGTGTAGCGGGGTGGGGGAACGAAGAGCCCCCTCGGCACGCATCGCTGCGACCGAGGGGGCTTCGGCTCCGCGTGGAGCGCGCTGTTGTGTGTGCTTGGCTTACTTCGCCGTGATGCGGCGGTAGAGCACTGAGCCCGACGCGTACGTAAAGACCAGGCCGACGCCGGTGCCGATCGAGCTACCAATGCCAGTTGGCAGCGAGCTCGTCAGCAGTCCGATGAGTGCGCCGATCGCCGTGAAGACGAATGCGCCGCCAAGGCTCCAGAAGAGGATCTTCATGAGGTGGCCCTGCGTGCGGCTCCACGAGGCCTTGATCGAATCAATGGCACCCATGCCGTCGGCTGCGAACCAGCCGGCCTGCCCGAGGCGCATCGACAGATAGATGAACACCACGAGGAAGAGGATGAACAACCCCGTTGTCACCCCGCCCGCGTTCGCGGCGACGGCTCCACCGATCACCACGATCAGCCCAACGATGAAGATGCCCACCGTGGCGAGCGTCACCAAGAGGCCTGCGGCAAAGACCGAGAGACCACGCTGACCAATGACGGCAAACGCCTCACCAATGGTTGGCGTGCCCGTCTTCGCCGACGTGGCAAGCGTTCCGTAGATCTGGCCGTACACGGCAATGAAGATGCCCGTAACGATCGAGATGCCCGAAGCGGTGGCGATTGGGCCGGCCATTGCGCCGATCGAGCCAGCGTTCTCAAACCCACCCACCAAGAGTGGCTTCAAGACCAGGTCGGTCGCGTAACCAACCGCGACGCCGAGCACGATGATCGGCAGGCTGAAATAGGGCATGAAGAGCCCTCGAACAGCAGACGACACGAAGTCGCTAAAGCCGAGGTCCTTCCCTTTCTTTCCATTGAGTAACGACATGTTCCCTCCCTAACTGCACGCTCAAGATGAGCGGGCTTCGGAGAGTATGGGGGCTGGTAGGTCGCTGTGGGCGCTTTAGGCGCGGCGGAGGAGCTGGGTGCCGGCGAGCGCCGTGAGGGCGGTCAGCGTGGCGAGCAGAATCACCATGTCAGTGGCCTGGCGGCTGTTGCCGTTGGTCGAGGGAAGAACGTCGCCCAGCACGGCGATGTAGTCAGTGCCGCCGGCGAGGATGGTGCTGGCGCCAACAATGGTTGCACCGCGATAGGTTGCCAGCGCACGTACCGTTCCACCGTTGGGCACGAGCGTCGCTGAGCCACCGTCTGTTGTATCGCAGGCATAGAGTCCATTTCCGCCAACCAGCAGCAGACCGCTGGAAGTTGTTGCCAGTGATCCCCACGTCGCGGTTGGTGTACCGAGTTCAGTCGTGCAGAGTGCGCGCCACGAGTTTCCACCGGTTCGCAGGTAGGCGCCCTGCCAACCAGAGGCGTAGAGTTCAGTGCCCGTGTTCAGTGCGCCATAGAAGGACACGGCTGGGGTGTCTTGCGCATACCAATTCGGTGTCTGCGTCGCATCAAAGCGTGCCAACGAATTGGCGCCAGTTACGCCACCACCAGAACCAAAGTTGCCAACCACAAGTACGCCGCCATCGGGGTGCGCCACAACATTTGAAACGAAATCACTGAGCGCTGGACCACCTGCACCGTTATCACCGAGGCCGCTCCAGGACCACCCGCTCCCGGTGTAGGTGCCGTAGATCCCGAAGTCGAAGTTGCTGTCGCCGTTGGCATTTAAGAAGTTGCCGCCAACGTAGAGCGGTCCACCTGGAATCTTCTCCACGGTGTAGACGGTCTTCGTAGGGTCAATGAGCTCGTTACTTGGGCAGGAGCCGAATCCTTCCCAGGTGCTCGTTGCAGTGGTAAACGTGGCGAGGTTGGTGCAGTCATTAACACCAATGTCGACGGTGTATTTGCCGCCCGCGTAGACAACGCCAGCGTCAACGGCAATGTTGTAGATGGTTCCCGAGATGATCGATCCATCGGTGGCACCGGCCGGAGCGAGCGCCTCCCATGCCTGGCTCGCGGCGTCCCACTTCGCGATGCGGTCTGCAGCGGCAATGCCGGCGAAGTTGGTGAAGGCGCCGCCCACATACACATCGTCACCATCAACCGTGATCGCCCACACGGCGCCATTCGCCAGCGGGGCACTGGTCGTGCCGAAGATAGGGTTCCAGGTCAGGTCATCAATAGAGGGTGGGCTACTCGGCGCAGCCGTGACCACGAGGGCGACGGCGGCAAGGACGGTGGCAACTAGCTGACGGGCTCGCTTCATGCGGGGGATTGTAGCGGCTCGACGTTGTAACAAATGATTTGGCTCCTGCCGTCGGGCAGGCCTGTGCCACACACCCGACACCCATTCCTGAAAATGTGGATAACTCTCAGGATTCGCCCCCACAGCGGGCACAAAAGCGAGTAGGATTCGCATCCACTTACTGACCGCGTATTGAAAACATTCAAGGGAGGACCGCCATGACCCGCCTACGCATCGCCCTGGTTAGCCTTGCCGTGGCGCTTTCAATGTTCGCGCCGGCCGCTGCCCGACCGGTGGCTGCTGAGGACAGTGGCCTCGGACTCAGTGAGGTTGTTTTTGCCTTCGACTTCTCAGGTTCAATCTTTTGCTACAAGGACCGCCAGCCGATTCCGGCGAGCGAGTGCAAAGACCCGAATCTGAACGAGGACCTTGCAGACGCTGTTGACAGCCTTGCGGAGAAGATTCGCACCTACAGCGAGCAGTACACGAAGCGCGCAATTGAATTCAAGATTGTCAAATTTGGTAGCGGTGCGACAGTTATTGAAAAAGTATCCGGTGAGTCATGCGAAGGGAATACGAGGGATTCCGTCACACTACTTATTAACTGCCTAACTCAAATCGCGGATGACTATCGGGATCCGAAGAAGGAGCTAGGTGGAACTAAGTTTGTTCCCTCGCTTAACGAGCTTGTTGGCACCTCAGGTCGTTGCGGAATCATCCTCTTCACTGATGGCAAGCCCACCGATGAGGCCGCCGCCCTAAATCTTCGAAACAGTGGCAGCTATCAATGTGCAATTTTGCCAGTGGGCATTGAAAATCCATCAGCACCAGATACTGTTGATGACGAATTTTTGAAGGACCTCACGAAAGATACGTTTACAGGTGCTGCGTGCAAGGTCACGACAAACTTTGAATGGGATAAACCCCCTGTATTCACCAATGGCCCTGATGCGGCGGACGCAATTGGTCGAGCCCTAGACGCAATTGCGTGTCAGGTTCGCGTTCCACCACCGCTCTGCTTGACGGTTGCGGAATACGAATCAGTGCTCGTTACCCTCGGCCTCGTGCCTGAGCGTGGTGCTGGCGTTGAAAGTGGCCAGTATCCAGGAACGATTACGCCTACCCCGCAGACCAAGGGCTCGGAGGGGGATACGGTTGTGATCAGCACGGCGACCAGCGAGCCTCCGGCAAATTGCGTGCCCGCGCCGACGCCGACTCCAACTCCAACACCTACCCCGAGCCCATCCGAATGGACACCACCACCACTGCCGTGCATGGCTGATTCCCCAATGAGCTGGCTCGGCTGTAATCCATGGGCGTTGCTCCTCCTGCTCCTTCTTATTGGCGCACGCCTCTGGTGGATTGGCCGCGATCTGCAGGTTTCCATCAATGGACAAGAGGCCGTAGCCCTACGTGGTGGCACGAAGGTCGGGTTTGACCTCCACAACGGGAATGCCGAGCGTACCCCGAACCCAAATGACGCCCAGGTCAAGATCACGCGCGCTTTCTTCCGGTTCTTCCCAGGAACGCGGCTAGATACGTCTGGCCTAACCGGTGAGGTTGGAGGCAAGCCGTCGAAGTTCGAACTGGGTAAGGAGCTTGATCTAGCGAGCGGCGCAAGTGCCGTCGTGCGCTATGGAAATCCACGGCCGTACCAAGACAGCAGCAACCCAGATGAGACTGCACCATCCGATTTTTCTGGAACGTCGCAGGGCGGCGGATCCAGCAGCGCGTTGTAGGCCAATAGGCGAGAGGAGAGCACCATGAGTTTCGGACAGCGCTTCATTTACGTAGGGGTCGGCGGTAGCGGTCAGACCATCGGGCGCGAGCTTGAGGGAATGCTCCGCAATCAGATCTGTGGACCAAATGGCAACAAGGCGCGCCTTGAAGAGAAGCGCCTGCCAGAACTGCGAGCGCATGAGCTCCCACGGTTCATTCAGACAATCTACGTAGACTTTGCTGAATCTGACTTGGCTGCAACTGCAACGTCGTTGCATTCGGATCCGAAGATCGTTGAGGCCACAGCAACATTCATTCATGCGTTGCCAAAGTTCTCAGCGTCGAACCAGATTACGAATCAGCTCCGCACTGTCGAAGACGAGATCACCCGACCATGGTTGCCACCACGCGTGGGCGACTGGGGCACTGAGCCAACCTTCGCGCCACTCGCAGTGGGCGCTGGTCAGTACCCAACGATCGGACGTGCTGCACTATTCGCGATGCTGAGCGATCGCGGCACCGAAGGCCTCCTTGGCCAGTTCGACGTCGCCCTCGGTCGCATCACGAGCTCAAAGGGTGACCTTGAACGCTATAACCCAGGTGGTCAGGTCAGCGACAAGGTGATCATCCTCGTCGGTGGATCGCTCTCCGGCGGTACTGGCGGCGGAACGATGTACGACATCATCCAGTTGATCACTTATCGCGCTACCCAGCGCCTCGGAGCCGACGTCACGGTGGTGCCACTCGTCGCCCTTCCACGAAACTTTGACTCGGTCCTTGGCGAGGCGAAGCGACGCTCTAGCCGGCTTAATGCCGCGCGCGGCCTCGCTGACCTTGGCGCGCTGATTGACGTGCAGAACGCACCGCCACCAACGAAGCAGAAGCCTGTTCGCTACCCGAACAAACTCTCCTTTGAGATCCCTGCTGGTGTAGTCAAGTCGGCCTTCCTGTTCGACACGCCTGTTGACATGAAGGGGCAGCCGATTGAGCGATCAATTGCTCGCTTTGCACTCGACCTTGTCTCCGACGTTGAGTCTGCGAAGACCGGCGGAGTGAACTCAGCGTCGCAGCGCTACATGCCGCTTCTGGACAAGCTTGTAAACGACACCGGATTGCTGCAGCTTGACCACCCAACCTTTGTTGGCAAGCGACCATTTGCCATGGCGGCAACGGTTGAGATCCACGATGAGATGCGCGAAGTGGCAACACGGATTGCGGAAGACCTTTACGGGGACTACCTGATTGAGCAGGTGTTGCCGAAGCGCGCTGAAGCTGGTGCCTTGCCGAACCTGCGCGTTGCGTTTGCGCAGCAGCTCGGCATGCACGCTCCAACGCGTGCAATGTCGTCAACGGTCGCATTTGATCGCCTGCGTTCGCAGGTTACCCAGGCTCGCAACAAGCGGGAGATGAATGACGGCTACGTAACCCTGAAAAACAAGGTCAACGAGTTCTGTGATTCGTCGACCCCAGGTGCGTTCTTTGCGGGCGCTCGGCTGAGCATGACAAAGGCGGCTCAGTCAATCAGCGCCGACGCGCTGAAACTGGGAAAAATTGCCCGCGACATTGCCCAGGCGCAGAAGTCGCCTGTGACAACGGTGCTAATCAATATGGAAGCGGCCTTCGGCGACATCGCCGTCGGTGAACTCCCATACCCGGCGCCTGCGAAGGTGTCGTACCCAGAGCTCAATGATCTCGTGGAGATTCCATGGCCAAACGTGTTCAAGCGTGTGCCACGCACAGGAATTGATAAGCGCCTGGAGTCAGCCGAAACGACCAAGATCTATGACGCCTGGAAGGCCTATCTGGCCACGCCAGAAGGCCAGGCAATTCGTAACCTTGCAAAGGAGGCCCAGGAGCGAATCAAGCAGATGCTTGAAGCGCTTGAGGCGAAGGCAACCCAGTTCCGCGATGAGAAGGCCTCACGCCAGTCATCGCTCAAGACGGCGGCTCTCCTCAGCAATTCACCAGATGCACAGGAGTACTACCGAGGAATTCTCGAGCGCACGCGCAACGCGCTGGCTGATGCTTACACCGTGGACGAGAAGACGAGTGCCGCGGTAGTACGCGCGGTCATCGTCGATGTTCAGGATGACGCCCTTAAGGGTTGGGAGCGCCAGGAGGCTGGCCGAGTCGACAAGCTGGCAGACAGCTTGATTGAGGGCCTGCAGCGCCGCGTGCATGATCTGTTGCAGACTAAGTCTGGGCTGTACACCAGCCTCAAGACACTTTTGGACAACGCAGAAGTTCGTCGGGATGCTGCTACGGCGGAAGATAGCGCCGTACAGCGGCTTGGCGCGATGATCTTGAATAAGGTCAACACCAGTTTGGTTCCGCCGGCCGTTTCAACCGAGGCTGAGACACGAATCACCGTGAGCTTCCCAGGGGACGATGCGCCGAAGAAGCGCGAGTGGCTGAAGAGCATTCTCTCGGAGAACCCGCTCGTCGCACCACACCTTGAACGCTTGACCTACGTGCCTCGATCCGCCTCGGATTCGATTGCGGTCGGCATTTCAGTGGTTGGCCTTGGCCTGCTAGATGTGCCAGACGGCGCATCTTCCGTAAACACCTGGGTGAATGCTGCGCACTCGCCAAAGGGTACGGACCGACTGGCATGGCGCCAGCGACTCGGCTATAAGGACAGCATTGCGTTTGTAAACGCAGAAGGCCGAAGGGCGATGGTCCAACGGCTCATTGCTGCGGCATTCAATAAGCGGTTGCTGGCAGCGGATGCAGATCCTGCAGATAAGGACTCCTTTGTCACGTTGAGCCTGCATTTCGGGAATCCCCAGGCAGAACCGATTCGTGTTCCGCTGCAGGGTGCTATGCCCGATAAGTTGGCCCAGCTACCTGATGCATTCTTGGAGACGGTGGCGGCAGAGTATGCCGCGGGTAACGGTCGCGGTGTCGGCCAGATCTTGACGGAACTCGCAGATTTGGTGCCCGACGGCGCGAAGACCGGGCGCCTGCCCAAGGCTGAAGCGGTACCGCCCCTGTTCAAAGCGTTCGTTGGGCGGCATTTTGAAACTGGCATCTCCCTTGCAGAGAACGAGCTGTCGGAGATCACCGATCGAATCGACGAAATCCGTGCTCAGAAGAGCAAGGCAGGTGATGAAGGGTTTGAAGGTGAGCTACGCCTAAACGCTCTATTGGAGTACCAGAAGTTCTGGCTCGAAGATGTGCCGGCGGCGCTGCACTTGCCGTATCACATCCTCGGCTACAACTCGCTCTGGGATATCTGTAAGGCGACGTTCACAGAGATCACGCCAAGCGATGGAAGCACGAGCGGCGCTGGCAAGAAGCGCAGCTAAGAGGGCGCATGGATCGCGTCCTTCGCGTTGACCTAGGAGACGCTGGGCTCGTCGACCGACTACAAAAGTCGGTCGACGGCTCATCGCCCGGTGGTATCCGAGAACTCGGCAGAGTTCTCGGTGCCGATGGTTCAGATGGTCAGGTGTTGAGCCTGCCCATTCGACTTCTGATCCTTGATCCGCGCTCTGTGGGTAAGGGCCAACGTCTCGCTGAATCTGTTGTCGCGCGACTTTTGGAGATTGATCCGCCAGTTCGGGCACTCGTGATGCTGGTGCCAGCGGGCGAGGAGCGAACCGAACATCTCGGTGACCGAACTCTTCCAGGTCTCTACAGCTTTCCGCATGTGAAGGTGGTTGACCTTCGTGGTGATCGAATTACCAGCGTGCGTGAGGGCGACATTGCCCAGAACACGGAATACCCCGCCGCCGATCGCTGGGCAGATGACTACCGCTCTGATGCACAAGAGATGTTGCTTGACTGTGAAACGTTTGACCGCGTCTGGGAGACGATCGAAGCGGGCAAAGTGTCTGCGCTTGGCCTGCGTGTCGCCGGTCTTGGTGCAGGGCGCGAGCGTGCGGTTGCCGACACCGCGATTCGTCTCGCGAGCGAGATTGATCCGATGCGCGAGCCCGCCACTGGCTCAGAGCTACCTGACCGATGGGAGATTGAGGAGCAGTTGCTCCCCGTCAGCCTCGATGATGTGCGCCAGCTCGCCCAAGATGAAGAGATGAACCGACTCCCGGCCGGAGTAGGCGCAATCGCCAGGGTTCGCAGTGTCTTCTTTACATCCGTCCTACGACCGAGCCCGAAGCGCTACAACGAGGTATTCGTTGCAATCGGACGGCGCCTTATTGAACGCCCCCCAGTGCTCGCCAAGGTGCTCACCGAGAGCCAAAGCCTCGACGAGGCGGGAGAGATTCGCATCAACCCCCTTGGGGCTGCAGATCTCGACGCAGAGCTCGGGGGCAAGGTGGTCTACGGCGACAGTTATGCCGAACAGTACGCAGCGGGGCGAGATGCCTCATTCCAGGTTGAGGCTCTTGTACGAAAGGCTGTTGAATACATCGGTCGCGGAATTGCAGCAGCCATCCCAGCCCGATGGCTCAAGCAAGATCATGAGGCTGTAGCTCCAGTTGGCCCAATGGAGGCTGTTGAGTACATCCTCAATCGAGAGCAACCCTGGCACCGGGCTGCCGAGAAGACGAAGGCCGACATTCCACAGGGAGGTTGGTCTGCCGGTCGGGAGATGAAGTCGGGCTTCATTGTTGCCGGCCTGATGGTGGCCTTGAGCGCCTGGCTTGAGGCTGGCCTCACCTCCGTGCCACTCCTCTCATACGTGTCGCTCTTCGGCGGAATTGCTGCTGCATTCCTTCTTCCGCGGTCAGTGCGCTACCGCGTGGAGCCGTACCTACTTGTGTGGGGGATCGTCGGCTTCACCGCCGCGCGGTTCCTGCTCGACACCAACACGCTCAACCCGGTGCGGATCATCGCGCAAACGATTGGCCTCCTCCCGCTCGAGGCGCTATTAGGGTTTGTGATCAGCGTGATGGCAGGACTCGCTGCTGTCTCTGTGGGAGCAGCGCTAATTCCTCTTGAGCGTGCAGCCGAGAGCGTCCTCCCTGAGATCATCACCAAGATCATCAAGTTCATTTTTGGAAATCTCTCACGCATCCTTTACTTCATTGGGGCGTTCGCATTCCTCTACTTCGTCTTTGCTGGCTTTACGCCAGAAATTTGGATGGTCGGATGGCCGCAGGATGGAATGCTCGAACAACCAGCACGTGTCGGCCTCGCACTCCTCTTCGCTTTCGTCGTCACTCGAATTGGGCCAATCCTGCCGTTGGGCGTTGGCGGCGCCCTCTGGCTGCTCAACCCATGGTCGGGCGCGCCTACGGCGGCGCCGCACCTTCCCAACATTGAACTTGAACCTATCTGGCGATTCCTGATCTCTTTGATTCCTGCGCTGCTGCTTGGTCGCACTGCAATCTCGTGGGTTGGCGGCCTCTCCGTTCCAAAGCTCTCCGATTGGGTCGCGAACATTGAGGTGGTCAGCCCAAGCGACCGACCCCGACTCAACCCCGATCATGACGAGCGAGAGCGCCTCGCCCCTCGCTGGATTGCGCCGGATGAGGACCACTCTGTGGAGCGTGCGTGCGTGCGCGCCGCTGACGAAGGATGGGAGAAGGATCGCGAGTGGGTTGCACTGAAGAAGTGCGCCAAGCACTCAATGGTGCGTGTCGTTGAAAAGCCGGTAGATGACCCGGCGTTCGACGGTGTGGTCTTTGAAGACGAAAACGGGAATCCTATTGGTGCCAAGCCTGAGGCCTCGGATCCAGTTGAGGAAGCAGCTGCTGACGAGGCTGTGCGAGTTGAGGAGATTCTCGCTGCAGCGGAGCCAGAGCCTGAAGAGAAAAAAGCGATGGCCGCGATTCCCGCAAAGAAGGGTCGCAAGCCAGCGGTGAGCACCGACGTGGTTCCAGAAGAGACAGAGTTGGCGCCTACCCCCGAAGCGGTGGATGCGGACGCTGCTGTCGACATTGAAGATGAAGATGTCAATGAAACGGAAGTGGCTGAGAAGGAAGAGGCCGAAGACGAAGCCGAAGAAGCCGAGGACGAAGTAGAAGAAGCCCCAAGGCCAGCGGCACCGAAGTTTGTACTTCTGAAGTGGCGCAATGCGCAGCTCTACCCAACACGCGAGGCGTGGCGCGTTCCTGAGTCGCTCAGCATCATCCTTGGCTCGCCAGTGTGGGCGACGCGCTGGGGTGCCGCTCTATTCCTTTCCGCCGCTGCAATTGTTCTTGGACTTGCTGGTGCGCAGCTGATTATTGAGTTCCTCCATTGGATGAACATCATTGAGGAGTACCCAATCAAGATTGGTCCAGGCGGCATCTCTGAAGAGATGGCCTCGTTCTCCCGCCTCATGTGGGGCCTTGCATTCGCGGGAATTGTGCCGTACCTCGCCGCATCCTATTTCGTAGCGGGACGCATGCGCGCCTGGATTGACAAGGCGGGCTATTCGGCAGCCGCACGGGCTCTCGCCCGCATGGAGGCAGTTGCTCGCCTCGCCGCCATTCAAGAGGTTGCTCGCTTCGCCATCCGCCGCGAATACGCCCGCACCACCGCGCAGGCGGCGTCGCTCGTCCAAGAGGCCGCCGCTTCCGGATCCACTACGGCTCGTGAGTTTGGTGAGGAGCTGGCACAGCGCTCAGAGCGCCCGAAGCCGCTCTCGGGGCGTGATCCGATCGCACCGCACCGCGAGCTTGTTGGCACAGAGCGTGACCTTCCTGGCACCGATGCCTCTGGTATCTATCGCGTCTATCCGAAGTACATCGCCACCCTTCGACGCATCTTTGCGGGCGCCCTCGACATTCAGGTACAAGAGCGATTCGCACGTATGCGTGGCGAGTTCTTCGACGAGACAAACACGTTGATTCGCGAGGGCGTGGTGATCGCCCTGCGTGACCGCCTCAATCGAATCCTGCAGCGCGGCCTCGTAGTGGGCGAGATGAAAGAGGCGGGCCGTGATGTTGGCGTAGAGATCGCCGAAGAGCTCTGGTCCGATAAGCGCGTGCGAGATGCGGCGCTCATTGCCCTGACTGTGAAGCCGACCGATGCCATCTCTCATCTGCTCTCTCCGGGCCAGGCCCGCATGCTTGACCAGGGCAGCACGCAGTTCGTTGTGCTTCCGCAGCCACTCTCTAAGTCACGAGACCAGTTGGTCGATGCCAAGATTGGCAAGATCATCATCTCAACAGGGCTAGAGGCCGCTGCCGTCATCCGCGTCACCCCATTTGCAGAGGGCTATTACGACTTCGGTGATGTTCGTGGGCCAGTTGGTACCGAGGACTCCAATGCGGCCTGAGGTAGTTGACCCTTGGGGCGACATCCAATCGACACGGGGCTGCGGCATTGGCTCAGAAAATGCCGGAAAAACTGTTGAGCCCGTGCTGCAAAGCCATCATCTCTTCATGCGTGTGGCAATCACTGTTGCCCTGCTGGTGCTCCTTGTGCCGGTCGCGATAGAGGTGGCGAAGTGGTCTTGGAGCTACGTGCGTGAAGGGTGGGAAACCATCTCGCTGCTTCTGCGCAGCATGCGCTAAGGGAAGATCGCGAACTCGCTCCCCCAAACCTCATTGCGCGTCACGGAGACGACCCAGCCTGAGGCTTCGAGATACTCACCGACCCCCAGGAGCACATCGCTCATTGTCTGGTTGGTGAATTCACCCAGCACCTTGATCGGACCTTTTGCGGATTCAACGCGTGTGTCAACGATGTACACCAACACCCCAGATGTTGGCAGCTTTCGATCCATGCCCACCGGATGTCGGCTCTCCATCACGAGTGCTCGCGTTGCGCTCAAGGGAACTACAGCGAGTAGCGAGCCTGTGCCTGACTGAATTGGCGAGAGGGTGATTCGATTCTCCGCTGTCGGCTTGACGCAGACCACGGACTCGTCACTGATCCAACCAAGTCGCCAGCGATTCCATCCCAACATGCTTGGCGCGAGCGACGATGTGCTCGAGACGCTCATAAGGTCAAAGTCACCAACGTACGGGCTATAGGAGTCGGGCTTCGGGTCATAGAGGTCCGCGAGCCCAAGGACGTGACCGAATTCGTGTGTAACGGTCATGGCATCCCAATCATCGATCCACCATCCGCCTCCCGTCACGATTACTGAGTCAATGCTGGAGCGTTCTTTTGTCGGAAGGGAGTCAACGAGCGGCTGAGCGTAGTCACCAGAGATAC
>CAJABS010000188.1 GCA_903938075.1 uncultured Chloroflexota bacterium
CGGCGGTTGGGCGCAGGTACTGGCCAATCGTCAGCACGTCGCAGTCAACGGCGCGCAGCGCTTGGAACGCTTCGGTCAGTTCAGCGCGCTCCTCGCCAAGGCCAACCATCAGCGAGCTCTTGGTGTGCACGGGGTTGCCAAGCTCTGTTGCCATCTCCTTGGCGCGGCGAATCACCTCAAGCGAGCGCTCCCAGCGGGCGCGCTTGCGCACCGGCTTCTGTAGGCGCTGCACCGTCTCAAGGTTGTGGTCAACGATGTCGGGGGCCGCCTCCATCACCGCACGAAGCGGCTCCTCGCGGCCGTCGAAGTCGGGGATCAACACCTCAACGCCCGTGTCGGGGGCGAGAACTCGGAGCTCGCGAATCGTGGCGGCAAAGATCGCGGCGCCGCCGTCGGCGAGATCATCGCGGGCGACGCTGGTGACGACGACGTGGTCAAGGTTTAGCGAGGCGAGTGCCTCGGCCACGCGGCGCGGCTCGTCGAGGTCAAGGCCATCGGGTCGACCCGTCTTTACGGCGCAGAAGCCACAGGCGCGCGTGCAGGTGTCGCCAAGGATCATCACGGTCGCTGTCCCCTGCTCCCAGCACTCGCCGATGTTTGGGCAGCGTGCCTCTTCACAAACGGTGTTCAGGCTCTGCGTTCGCATCAGCGACTGCAGTTCCCGATATCGTGCGCCGCCTGGGGCCTTCGAGCGAATCCACTCTGGGTGCTTCGAGGCGACGAGGATCTCTTCGGTGTGGCTCGGCGCAGCGCCAAGCATTGGCAGCTGTCGCCCGATCAGCGGCGACCCGGCCACTAGAAGTTCACCGAGCGGCCGAGTGAGACGAGTGCCGCCTCACCGAGCACTTCGCTGAGTGTTGGATGTGGATGCGTGGTGCCGCCCACCTGTTCGGCGGTGGCGCCGAGTTCTAGTGCCAGGCTCGCCTCGGCAATCAGGTCAGTCACCTTTGGCCCAACCATGTGCACGCCGAGAAGGGCGCCGCTCTCCGCGTGTCGGAGCACCTTGCAGAAGCCATCGCTGTCGCCGCCGATGTGCGCCTTGGCGATGGCGGCAAACGGCATTACCCCTGCAACGAACGGCACGCCGTCGCGCTCGAGCTCTTGCGTGGTAGCGCCAACCGAGGCGACCTCGGGGCGACAGTAGGTGGCGCGTGGCTGCTTCGTGTAATTCATCTCGTGGATTGGCTGGCCAGCAATCGCGTGGGCGGCGATCAGGCCCTCGTGTGCGGCAACGTGTGCGAGCTGCAGCCCGCCGATCACGTCGCCCACGGCGTAGAGGTGCTCCTGCTTGGTGCGCATCTGCGCGTCAACAGTAATGAAGCCGCGCTCAACGGTGGCTGCGGTGTTCTCGAGGCCGATATTGCCGCTGTTCGGCACGCGACCGGCGGCGATGATGAGCAGATCGGCACTGAGCGCCGTTGCGGTGCCCGTGCCGTCGACCGGCTCAATGTTGAGCGATACGCCATCGGCGCTGCGTACCAAGCTCCCCTCGGTGATGCGGTGTGCGACGTGAATGGCGATACCGCGCTTGGTGAAGGCGCGCGCAAGCTCTTTCGATGCGTCGCGATCTTCGAGCGGCACGAGGGCGGGCAGCATCTCAACGATGGTGGTCTCTGCGCCAAGGTCGCGGAAGTACGAGGCGAACTCGCAGCCAACGGCGCCGCCGCCAACTACGATCACGCGCTTCGGATGCAGCGTGCCGGTGACGATGTCATCACTGTTCACGACGATCTTTCCGTCGGTCTCAAGTCCTGGAATGCTGCGCACGCTGGAGCCAGTGGCAACGACGATGTCGGTCGCGGTGATCGTGCGCGCTTCGCCAGTTGGTTGACCAGCCTCATCCACGAGCGCCGCGTTGACGGTGCCAGGGGCGGTGATGGTGCCGCGAGCGGCGATCAGCTCAACGTTGTTCTTCTTGAAGAGGCTCTTGAGGCCTGCGTGCATCTTCGCCACGATCTTGTCGCGTCTCGCACCAACGACTGCCGTATCGATGCCGGTGGCGGGGGTGATCTGAATGCCGAAGTCGGCCGCCTTGCCAATCTTGGCGAGCAGGTCGCCGCTCTCGAGCATCGCCTTGGCAGGGATGCAGCCCCAGTGAAGACAGGTGCCACCCACCTTGGACTGCTCGACGAGCGCTACGCGCTTGCCGAGCTGGGCGGCACGGAAGGCGGCGGCATAGCCACCAGTTCCACCGCCGAGAACGAGGAGGTCGTAGTCGGGCATACGGGAATCCTACGCCGCACTGCTATCCTCCGCCGCCATGGACATTCAACTTGTTCTTGCAGCCACGCTCGGCGCCTATTTGGCAGGCTCTATCCCCTTCGGCCTGATCGTGGCGCGCCTCACGGGGGGTGCCGATCCGCGCTCCGTAGGCTCTGGCCGCACCGGCGGCACGAACGCCCTACGAGCGCTGGGCCGCCGCCGCGCCGCCGTGGTTTCCGCGGGCGACATTCTCAAAGGGACCCTCCCCGTTCTCGCGGTGCGCAGCCTCGCCGCCTCGACCGGCGATAGTGCTGGCGCATGGTGGGAGGTGGCTGCGGCGCTCTTCGCCGTGATCGGCTCTACGCGTTCGGTCTGGGTCGGCTTCAAGGGTGGTCGCGGCATTGCCACTGGATTCGGCACGGCGCTCGCGATTGCCCCCGCCGCCCTCGCCGCCGCTGCCCCGTTCTTCTTTGCTCTGATCTGGCGCACGCGGCTCGTCTCGCTCGGGTCAATCACCGCCGCAGCGGCGTTCACCCCAATCTTGATTGTCGCCAACGCGATTTCGCCGACAGGCTTTGACCCTGCGATCGCCACCTACGCTGTGATTGGGCCCGCACTTGTGTGGCTCGCCCACGCCGACAACATCGCGCGACTGCGCGACGGCACCGAGCGCACCTTTGATACAGGGATGCTGCAGCGCGACTAGCGAGCTATCGCGAACGGATCAACTGCACCACGATATAAATCGTTGCCAGCACCAGCACGATCGCGACGATCGGCAGGCTGCGTACTGCTGCACCAATCGGTGGCACTAACACGCTGATCTCCTGCAGGATCAGTACTGCTGCCCCTGCGGCTAGTGCCGCAAGCGTTGCCGAGCGAAGTGGGCTTGTTGGCTGGCTCACTGTGACAGGGTGTCGGCATCGCGCGGCAGATCAATTGGCGCAACAAGCAGTTCACCAACGAGCTTGCGTGACGTTTCGCTGAGGAGCGTAATCAGCGGGCGATGCAGCGTAATGGTCACATCTGCGCCAGGTGCACCGCGTCGTCGGCTCCCCGTCTCGGGGTCAAGCCCAACTGGCGCCGTAATCGCCAGGCACGGCACACCAGCGGCGCGCGCGCGAATCACCAAATCGATTCCTGCCTGCGTTGGTACGGGTGGCACGATCGCGTCGGTGGAGCCGCCAAGGGCTTCGATGACGAGTGCAACGTCTTCAATCCCCGCGCGGAAGTGCGCCGCCTCACGCATATCTGGCACGCGGAAGCGTCGCGCATTTGTCAGTGACTCGAGGCGATCCCAGGCGGCTGAGGCTGCCGCATGCTCTGGTCGCGCGCGGGTACCGCAGAGCGCCACCACGATTGGCGTACCGGCTGCGGCGATGCGCAGTCCCGCCTCAAGGGCGAGAGCAGACTCGGCGCCAGAACCGGCAAGGATGAAGACAGGCGCGCCAGAGGCGGCGGCACCGGATGCGATACGACCCTTTGCTAGTGCCTGCCCAAGTTCTGCGATCGCGTCGCCACCACTCGCGAGCAGTTGCTCTGAGGTGTGCCCGAGTCGCAGCGCCTTGGCCTCAATCCCCCGCATTGCCGCCATCGAAACTGGGGCGAGGTTGCGGTGCTTGCGCCAACGCGTGGCAACGGGTGCAACCCACGCTGAAATCTGCTCGGGGCTCACTACGCCGCGCACGCTGGGTCGAGAGGGTCGCTTCAACATGCGTAGAGGATAGACGTGTGGCTAGCCGGTGTTGCGCAGGCCGGCGGCGACCCCGCTGACCGTGAGGCGAACGAGGTGTGAAAGCTCGTCGCGCTCTCCCTCATCAGTGGTGCTGCGCAGCGCGCGAAGCAGTTGCACCTGCACGCGCGAGAGGGCGTTCACCTCGGGGGCACGCCCCTCAATGGAGGCCCGCAACTCTGGGTCGCTGGCGAGTAGTTCGGCGGTGCCAGCGATGCGTCGCAGTGCATCGCCAGCAGCGGTGCGCTCGCCAACGATTGTTGCCCAGACCCTCGTTGCGTCGGCATCGCTTCCGGCACCGCCGAGTGCAGCGAACTCTTCGGCAACTTCGGGCGAGGACTTGGCGAGGATCATCGCCGCGTTATCGACGATCGATTGGAAGAAGGGCCAACGTCGATACGCGTCGCTCAGCGTGGTCATGGCGGTGGCATCATCGAGCGTTGCGCGCAGTGCGCCGAGCCCGTACCAGCCAGGGAGATTCACTCGCGCTTGGCTCCACGAGAAGACCCATGGGATAGCGCGCAGGCTGGTGAGGCCCGAGCCGCCCTTCGCCACGCCGCCGCGAACGGCGGGGCGTGAGCCCAGGTTCAACCCACCGAGCTCTGCGATTGGTGTGGCGGCGCGGAAGAACGGCTCAAATGCGGGATCGTTCGGGATCAGCTGCTGATACGTCTTGCGTGCTGCTTGAGCGACAGCACCAACGGCGGGGGCAAACTCCCCCTCCCACTCCGCGCGTCGCTGCTCCGCGAGCGGGCTGCGCATGGTGAGCAGCGCCGAGATGATCTGCTCCGCCTCGCTAAACGCGATCGCTGGGTCGGAATATCGAGAGGCAATCACCTCGCCCTGCTCCGTCACCTTGAACCCGCCGAAGAGGCCAGCAGGGTGTTGCCCCAAGATCGCGCGATGCGTTGGGCCACCACCACGACCGATCGCACCACCTCGTCCGTGGAAGAGGGTTAGCTTCAGGTTGTGGGCGTTGGCGCGATCCACGAGTGCCGCCTCCGCCAGATGCAACAGCCACACGCTTGAGAGGTAGCCCGACTCCTTATTTGTATCGGAGTAGCCGAGCATCACCTCGAGGCGCCGCCCGCGCTCCACGATGCGCGCCTGCAGCACCGGGTTCGCGACGATCTCGTCAACGAGTTCGGCGGCGCGCTCCAGAACACGCGCCGATTCCAGCAGGGGCACGATGTCGACCTTCGGCGATCCAGGGGCAGCGATAGCGGTGAAGTCGGAGCTGATGCGCTGATCCTCTGCCCAGGCGAAGAGCGCCAAGAGCTCGTGCAGGTCGTCGACCCCTTCAAAGCCACTGATCACATAGCGGCCGAGGCTCTCCTCGCCGTGCGTGCGCTGGATCTCTGCCGCAACACGAATGGTCGCCAGCACCTCACCAACGGTTACACCCGGAACGGCTTCGTGGCCGAGTGCACTCTTGATCGTGGCCGGGTCAAGTTGAGTTGTGGCACCTGGCTTACCGAGTTCGGCGGTGAGATGGGTGATCGCCGCGTGATGCGCCCCACGCGCCTGGCGAATCTCCATCATCGCGAAGTGGAAGCCGAAGGCCTCGACCTGCCACTCAAATTCGAGCAGCTCTCCGTACGCCGAGCGCTCTAGCCCGTCGGCGGCGAGGCTCGCACGAAGTTCGCGCAGCTCATTGATGAGCTCCTGTGGCGTTGCGTAGCCGCCTACCTCCTTGCTCCCCTCAATGCGCGCGCGACGGGTGCGCGCAATGCGCTGGGCGATGGCACCGAGTCGGCGTCGATACGGCTCATCGGGGAATCGGTGCGAGAGGGTTCGTTCAATCTCGCCGAGATCTTTGGCGTCACGAACCAGTGATGCGCCAAGCGCCCCATCTAGTTCGCCACCATCAACGGTTGCAGCGATTGACATCATCAGTCGCGAGGCGACCGCTTCAAGGGCACGCAGCGCATGGTCGGCCTGAATGCGCATCGCCTCTCGCGTCGTTTCAGCATTCACATTTGGATTCCCGTCACGATCGCCGCCGATCCAGGTCCCCCAGCGAAGTGCTGGCAGTGGCAGAGGCGCTCGGAGTCCCGACGGTGCGGTGGCCTTCTCAAGGTGACCGAGCGCGTCGTCGAGGCTGCGCAGCAGTCGTGGCACGAGGCGGAAGATCGTTCCATCAAAGTGCACCAGCGCCGAGCGAACCTCATCAAGGGCGGTGACGCGCCGAGTGCGGATGCCGCCCATGCGCCAGAGGTTGGTCATCTCTTCGCGCAGGCGCAAATCAACCTCGGCGGCGAAGGTGCCGCCGAGCGAGCGTCGATCGAGCAGGGTGCGCATGCGACTGAGTGCGGCGATCAGGGTGCGGCGGCGTGCCTCGGTTGGGTGCGCAGTGAGCACAGGGAGGTAGCTGACCTGCGCTGCGGCGGCGCGAATCTCTGCCGGGGCAAGCCCCGCGGCGGCGAGATCGGCAAGCGCGGCGTCAAAGCTGCCAGGGCCTGGGGCGGCGGCGGGATGGGCGCTCGCACTAAGTTGTGCGGCGCGGCGGCGCTCCTCTACAAGGCTGGTGAGCCGGAAGCGCAGCGTCAGCGCGCGCACGATGCGCTCCACCTCGTCGTACTGCTCGGTAGAGGCTGCAGTCAGATTGAAGTCAACGGCGCGCTTCGCATGGAGGGCGTCACGGAAGCGAGCGAGGAACGGGAGCCCCTCCTGCTCGGCAAGGGTCTCTTCGAAGATCTGGTTCAGCAGCTCGAGGTCGTCCACGACCCTCCCCTCAGTCGCCGCGATGCGGCAGACGGTAGCGATCCCCTCCCAGCGACTCAGCGAGCCCCTCGGAGACCATCTTGTTGATGGTAGCCGCGACCGCCGCTTCGTTGTGCTCGCCACGCTCACCAGCGACCTGCACCCCTGCACGGCCAGCCTCGCGCAACTCATCCAACAGGCGCCCCCGCAGCCATCGTGCCGTCTTCGTGAAGGGGGTTCGCGGTTCACCCTTGCGCGGCACCTTGGCAAAGGTACGACCGGCGGACGGACAGTAATCACGCAGTGGGCATTCGTCACACTTTGGCGCTGCGGCGCGACAAGTCAACGAGGCAAGATCCATTGCCGCCTGCGCCCATGCGCCAGCCTCGCCATCTGCAAGTTCCGCACCAAACTCATTGGCGCGCGTCTGCACCTCGCGAGGTGACAGCGGTGCATCTGTGCCAACTAGTCGCGCAACGATGCGCGCAATGTTCACGTCAACAGGAATCTCACGGCCACCGAATGCGATCGCGGCCACGGCACGTGCTGTGTATGGTCCGATACCAGGGAGCTCTATCAGCGCATCGACGTTTGCGGGGAGGCCGCCCGCCGCAACAGCGGCAGCGGCGGCGCGCTGCAGTGCCAACGCACGTCGGTTGTATCCGAGCCCCTTCCATGCGACCAGCACATCGGCGGTCTCGGCTGCTGCGAGCGACTCGAGTGTTGGAAAGCGCGCAAGGAATACAGTCGCCAACTGATCAACGCGGGAGATCTGTGTCTGCTGCGCCATCACCTCGCTCACCAGCACGCTGTACGGATCGGAGCGCTCGCGAATCTTCAACGGTCGGGCGGTAGCGGCGTACCAGGCAAGGAGCGCACGATTCGTCTTTCGGATGAGCTCCCGATCGAGTGGTTGGGCTGCCGCGCCCCGCGCGGCCTTTCTCATCGTCGCTCGGGGATTGCGGGCGGGATGCGATTCTTCAGTGCCTTGCTGCGCAACTCGCGAGCGAGTTCCGCCTGTTCAATCGCATCGGCGAGGGCGTGATGGTCGGCAACAAGATCGGTCGGGTACACCTGACGTACGAAACGCTTCACCGTCTTCTTCCAGGTCAGGTTCTCACCACCATGCAGGGTGTAGTAGACGCTCTTCAGATCCATCGCCGACATGCCGAACGGATTCTTCACGCCGGCCTCGGTGAACGCCATCGTGAGCCACATCCAATCGAATGGCGTGTTGAAGCCAACGAAGAGTGGGCTCGACTCTGGTGCGGTCGACTCGGCGGTGGCGCGAACCCAGAGGGCAAACTGGCGCACCCCTTCGAGCCGATCGATTCCGTTCGCCTCAAGGTGGGCTCGTGAAAGGCGGTGTACGCGCTCCTCTTTGTGGCCCCACTGCTTCGTCGGGTCGGGGCGCAGCTCTACGTAGAAGGTCTTTTTCGGATCGTCAACGAGACAGGCGCCAATGCTGATCAGGCTCCCATCGAGTGGCGTCTGGCCCGAGCACTCCACGTCAACGCTGAACCAGAGCTCCTGCGGGAGCCCCTCTTCAAACGGGGGTGGCGTTGGGGCGTCGTGCTGCATCTGATGCAGCCTACGGCATCAGCCCGATACGGATCGCCCTACTCGCTCCGCACCATGATGTGCTTCGCCACGGTGTAGTCCTCAAGGGCATACATCGACTGGTCCTTGCCGTAGCCGGACTGCTTGAAGCCGCCGTGCGGCATCTCGCTCGCCAGGGTGAAGTGATCGTTCACCCAGACGGTGCCGAACTGCAGCGCCTTGCTCACCTTGAAGGCTCGGGCGATGTCGCTCGTCCAGAGCGACGAGGCGAGGCCGAACTGGCAGTCGTTCGCCCACTCCAGGATCTGATCCGCGCTCTTGGCGCGCTGTACTGAAACAACCGGCCCGAAGACCTCGTCCTGCACGATCTCGGAACTCTGCGCTGGCCCAGCAATGATCGTCGGACGGTAGAAGTGACCCTTACCGGCGACGCTCTTGCCGCCGAGTACGACCTCGGCCTTCTTGCTCGCGCGCTGAACGAAGCCATCAACGCGTGTGCGCTGTGCGGCACTAATGAGTGGCCCCATCTCGGTTGCCTTGTCGTTCGTTGGCCCAACCTTGATCGTCTTCACCTGCTTGATGA
>CAJABS010000189.1 GCA_903938075.1 uncultured Chloroflexota bacterium
TGGCATGTGTGCGAGCTGCAGCAGCGCGGCACCGCCTCGAGCATGTTGCCGCCAGGTCGATACACCGAACTCGAGGCGAGCGTCCAGGCCTTCGACTTGATGGTTGCCGACCGCTACGCCGCCGACGGGAAGCGCACCTCGCGCGGTTGGGCCGCCGGCCTCGCCCCAGGCGACATGGAGGGGATCGACTTCAGTGATCGCCAGGCGGCCCGTGCCGCCATCGCCGCAAAACTCGCCGCCGCCGCGGAGTAGCGCCAGGGGCTAGGCGAGCCCCATCTCTCCCATTGGGCTCGATGGCCCTTCGCTGCGATCGCGTAGCTTGAAGCGTCGATCAGGGAGCTGCATCGGATTGTTATTCAGTGCAGCGCGCGCCATCAGCTCCCCCACCATGGGGCCCTGCTTGTAGCCATGCCCTGAGCCACCGCCGGCCAACCAAATCGCAGGGTTCTCGGGATGCTGATCGACCACGTAGTGACCGCTCTTGGTGCGCTCATGTTGGCAAGCACGCGTCTCCTTGATTGGTGCACTCTTCAGTGCAGGGAAGCGCACCGCGCACTCACGCGCTCGCGCGATCGACGTTGGATGCGCCTCGTCAGGCCAGTTACTCGGATCAAAGCTCCCCGCGTCAAACTCCGGGCCAACCTTCACGCCGTGACCCTGATCGTTCGGAATCCCCCACACCGCAAGCCCTTCGTCGATCCAAGTTGGCATTTGGCCCACGCCCATGTTCGGCGCATCGAAATAGATCGCATCGCGGCGCACCGGAATGATCGACGCCTCGGCATCGGCGCCAACGAGCTGCGGAAAGAGTTCAGGGAGCCACGGCCCCGCCGCCCATACCGTTGCACCGGCAGCAATGGGTGAACCACTCACATCAAGGGCGCTGCCATCCGCTGCGGGTGTTGCGCGACCGCGCGTAATCACACCACCCTCGCGCTCGAACATGCGCGCCGCCGCGCGTACGCCGTTCCCCGCGCGCAGGAATCCCGCAGTCGGCTCGTAGAGGACAGAGCTGAGGCCGTCGATGCCAAGTGCTGGCCAGCGGTGCAGCGCCTCTTCGGGGGTGATGCGCTCGCATGGCACACCGGCCTCGCGCATGCGCGCTTCAGAGTTTGCCTCCCAGATGCCGTCACCCGAGACGAACCAGGCAACACCGCTCTCAACAAAGATCTGTTCGCCAGCCGCCTCGCCCAGCTCTTTCCAGGCAACCAGTGCGCGCTGCGTCCAGCCCATGAGCAGCGCATCCTCTCCATGGGAGTGCCGAATGATGCGGCTGTGGTCACCCGAGGTGGTCTTGGCTCCGCCCGGCTCGCGCTCTTCGATCAGTTGAACAGTGGCACCGAGTCGACGTGCTTGCAGCGCGGTCCAAGAACCCCAGACGCCACCGCCAACCACTAGTAGGTCGGGTGTGCCGCCCGCCATGGCTACTTCTTTGCGCCGAGGGTGCGGAAGCGCGAGAGGAACTCCTTGGTTCGCGGGTCCTTCGGCGCGTCGATCACCTGCTCTGGTGGTCCGACCTCAGCGAACTCGCCCTTATCCATGTAGTAGACGCGATCGGCAGCTTCGTGTGCAAAGTCCATCTCGTGGGTGACCACGATCATGGTGCGCCCTTCGTGCGCCAGGTCGGCCATCACCTTGAGCACTTCGCCAACGAGCGTTGGATCGAGCGCCGATGTTGGCTCGTCGAACAGCAGCACCTTCGGCTGCATGGTGAGTGCGCGCGCAATAGCGACACGCTGACGCTGGCCACCGGAGAGTCGCGATGGGTACTCATCACGCTTCTCGAGCAGGCCAACCTTGGCGAGATACTTCTCGGCGATCGCCTCGGCCTCTTTGCGCGCCATCCCCTTCACGTGAATCGGCGCCTCCACGCAGTTCTCAATCACGCTCAGGTGCGGGAAGAGGTTGAACTCCTGGAAGACCATGCCAGCGCGCATGCGCACCTCACGAATGCGCTCCTGGCGCTCACTCCCCTCTTTGTGGAATGGATCTGCGCCAACGATGACGCCATCGATCTCGACGGTGCCGTCGGTTGGATCCTCAAGGAAGTTCATGCTGCGTAGGAAGGTGCTCTTGCCTGAGCCTGAGCGGCCCAAGATACAGACGGTCTCGCCTGGCCACACGGTGATCGAGGCGCCGCGCAGCACATGGTTCTCGCCGAACCACTTTGTGATGTTGGTTGCCTTCAGCACTGGCTCGGCCCCTGGTTTCACCAAGATCCCTGGCTTCTCGGCCGGGTGGACTGGGTGGATTGCCGGAGTTTTGGAGAGGTGCTTCATGTCGCTCATCCCTTCATCTCCTTGTTGCGGTCGCCAGCAGCAAGGCGTGCTTCAACACGGTTCTGTACGGCGGTGAAGAGAATGGTGAGCACCCAGTACACAGCCGCCGCAATCAACAGGGTCTGCAGGGACTTGAACTCCTTGCGACCAACATTTTGAGCGCGCCAAAGGATTTCTTGCAGCGTAACTGCCGAGGCGAGTGCCGAGTCCTTGAGCATGGCCACAAAGTCATTGCCGATCGCAGGAACAATGATACGGAAGGCCTGTGGTGCAACGATGCGCCGGAAGGCAGTCCTCTCCGACATGCCAAGTGCGACGGCAGCCTCACGCTGGCCACCTGGAACTGCTTGGAGGCCGGCGCGGAAGATCTCGGTCATGTAGGCGCCGTAGTTCATACCGAGTGCACCAACAGCGCAGACAAACGGTTCAAGCACGATGCCAACCTGCGGCAAGGCCAAGTACCAAAAGAGTAGTTGCAGCAATAGAGGTGTACCGCGGAAAAAGCTGACATAGAAGGATGCAACCGCATTTGCTGTCGCACTTCGAGAGAGGCGACCAAGCGCACCAAACGTCGCCAATATGGTGGCGAGAACAATGGAGAGTAGTGATACGGCAATCGTGAGTCCAGCGCCTGCGAGGATGAAAGGCGCGACCTTAGTGATGAAGGAGGCTTCAACGTTCAGATAGGTGCCGATGAACAGGAGGATGAGCGCAAGGATGACTGCCGAGACTAGGCGAAACCGCAGTCGCCAAGCGCTCTCGCGGCGACGGTCATTGACCGCCACTGCGCTCGCTAGCTGATCTTGTTGATGGTTCGTACTTGGCATGTTCACCCTTCAGATACCTCCTGGGGGCCACGGTTGCCCGTGACCCCCAGGTGATTCATGGTTCGTTGCGTACGGCTAGCGCAGCGTTACTGCTTAACGGTAACGTCCGCACCCTTCAGGCTTGCCTTCGACAAGGCTGAAAGCGTGCCGTCGGCATGTGCCGCAGCAATGATCTCATCGATTGCCGCCAACATTGAGGCGGTGTCCTTACCGCCCTTGTCGAGTGCAACCGAGATCTTCTCAGCAGTCAGCCACTTGTTGTCCAAGTACTTGATCGCCGCGCCACTTGCGATGGCGTTATCAATGAACTCCTTGCCCTGAACAAAGCCGTCCCAGGTTCGACCTGCGGTGAGCTTCTCAATGCAAAGGTTGTCCGTCTCCTCGGAGGTGACGGTGATGCCGGTTGGTGGTGGTGCGGAAACTTCAACCAGTGACTGGTTAGCGAATTCGCCCTTCAGCCAGCTCTCGTAGAGCGTGCCAGAACCGATGCAGAACTCCTTGCCAGTAAGATCGGCAAGCGATGTTGCTGTTGAGCTAGTTGGCACGGCAACGTACGCCAAGGCGTAGTAGTACGGCTCAGAGAAGTCGATCACCGCGGTGCGGCTCTCGGTCTGCGCCATGGAGCCAACAGAGACGTCCCAACGGTCGGCCCAATTGCCAGCAGTCAGGGCGTCCCAGCTTGGGGTCTCCCACTTAATGGTGACGCCGAGCTTCTCCGCGATGAGCTTGGCAACGTCGATATCAAATCCTTCGTACTCATTGCTCGTCGCATTGAGCGATGAGAATGGCGGATAGTTGGGGTCCGTCGAAATGCGCACAACACCCTGCTTGCAAACGAAGCCAAGGAGTGTGGTCTCAGCCTCGCCTGCGGCGATGGCCTTCTCACAGATAGTCCCTGCTGCGGCACTTGGGCTTGGGCTCGCGCTCGCGCCACAGGCACCAGCTACGAGGGCGGCGCCCGTAAGGAGCGCCAGGAGTGTCGACTTGATCTTCATCTCGTCACTACCTCACATATACCGGCGGGGCTAGCCCAACGGGCCACCTCGGCGCCTTGGGAGCGATGATCCCACGCTCACATCCGTACTGCCAATAGGTTGCGCAGGCCGCCGAGCCCCTTCGGATACCCCCGTGAAGGCCCCGCCTAGCGGCGCGCAGCCACCAGCACGCCTGTAAAGAGCACGAGCGCGCCAAGCAGCTGTCCAGGGGAGGGGATCTCGCCGAAGATCAGCGCCCCCGCGACCACCGTCATGAGCGGCTGCACAAAGAGGAGCACCGAGCCGACGACGCTCGGAAGATGCGGAATCGAGGCATTGATCAGCGGGTAGCCGAGCACCTGCGACATGAGGGCGAGGAGCACCAGGTAGCCGACCCCTGGCCAGAGATCGGGCGGGAGGAGCGTGCCGCCGGCGGCGGCGATGAGCCCTGAGACGAGAATGGTGCCGATCGCCGCGTCGCGCAGCATGCCGAACGGCCCCACGGCGCTCGAGCCCGATGAGATGCGGCGCGTGATCACCAGGTAGAGGCCGTAGAAGGCCGCTGCGCCGAGGCCCCAGAGCACACCGAGGGCGGGGTCGCTACCGGCCGACACGTTGAGTGTTCCCGCAAATGGATCGACAACCTGGGCGAGTAGGAGTAGCCCGAGGAAGGCGAACGGGATCGCCGCGATGGCACGGCCTGGTGTGCGCTCCCCCATGAGTGCGGCGTAGATGCCAACGATGAAGACCTGTGCATTTGGTACCACCGTGGCCAAGCCCACGCCAAGCAACGGAATCGAGATGTGGAAGCACTGCAGGTCGAGGGCGAAGAGTCCGCCGGCAAGAACGGCGAGGAGCCGATCACGGCGCGTTGCCGAGTGCCCTTCGCGTCGCGCAATGAACCAGAGGAACGGAAGAGAGACAACGCCGCGGAAGAGCGTGACGACCGCAGGGCTCCCACCGGAGAGCTTTGCCAGCGTGGATGACTGTGAAATCGCCAGCGCGCCAAGAGCGGCGCCGAGCCGCGGGTGTCGAGTAGCGAATCCTAGTGGGGCAGCTGGCATTGCTGCAGGATACACAGAGCGGAACGGTAGACGCAGAGCCGCCGCAGCCTACCCGCCAGTGAGCTGCGGCGACTCGTTGTCGTTGGGCGGCTAGCGATTAGTCGTCGGCGCCGTCCTCATCTTCATCTTCGTCCTCATCTTCATCTTCGTCTTCGTCCTCGTCCTCATCTTCATCTTCGTCTTCGTCTTCGTCCTCATCATCCGAGTCGCCGCCAGCTGGTGGCGGAATGACGATCGGGTCAGTGCCAGGTGCCGGGTCAACAGCGGGCACATCGGATGGTGCCGGCGTGGCATCAACGACAGGGGTTGGATCGACAGAAGCATCGGGCGTCTGGTCTGCGACCGCTGCGGTCTCAGTACCGCCGAGTGGCGGCAAGATGCCTGGCTGACTTGCGAATGCTCCACCAATCGAGAGGCCGAATCCGGCGGCCAGCACGAAGGCGGCAATCGTTGACGCTGGGTGGCGACCACTGGAGATCGCCTGCGGTGCGTACTCGGGGCGCCACGGCTCCATCGGAGCGAGTTCCTGGCCCTCGAATGAGCTCTTCTTCTTTGCCATGAGTTTGCTCCTTTCAATCGCCTCGGCTATCGCCTCGGTCGCCTATAGCCATGATCGGTGCCTGGTAGTGCGGGCGTCCTGTGTGGGAGCACAGGAAGTCGTGAGAAGTCACCAATAAATCTCCTTAGATCGTGCGTGAGCGGAAGCCTTCGGTGGCGGTGAGTACCCCGTCGGTATCCATGGCGAGGGCGCCGTAGCCAGGCTCCTCATCTACCCGCTGCATGCCCGCTCGCCCCTCAAGGAAGCAGATCGTGGCGAGGGCATCGACTCGGGCGATATCGGGCCCCACCACCGTAAAGCTGAGCCAAGGGCTGGACGCCGTTCCGCCAGTGCCTGTGTTGCGCAAGTGCCCTGGCCGCTCCGACATGCCGCTGGTGGCGATTGCCTCGTTCCGCAGAGCAACGCGCGCCACGAGTGTGGTGTTGCGACGTGGATCAACCACGCCAACGCTCCAGCCAATTCCGGCAGGCCCGCCGCCCGCGGCGGTGATGTCGCCACCGATGCCGAGTGAGAAGTTCTCGACGCCATGCGCGCGCAAGACTGCGCCAGCAACGCCGATCGCCCACCCTTTGACATAGCCAGACGGCTCAAGGCCGCCATCACGCCCGGCGTGCCACGCATCGAAGATGCCGCCACTCTCCGCATGGAGCTGCTCGCAGACATCAAGGATCTGCTGTGTTTCGGGGTGGGCCGCTGCGCGGGCCAGCACACCGTCGCGGATCTGACAGATCTCAGAGTTTGGTCGATAGGTAGAGAAGCGATCCTCGATCTCGTTCAGCCGCGCAAAGGTTGCCTCAACCGCGGCAGATGGCAGCGGCCCAACAACCGCGAGCGATGCGGCGGTGCCGAAAACCTTGCGAACGACTCGGGTGACCGACTCGTCGAGTGTCCCGCTCAATAGGTGGCCTTATCGATTGCCGCCTGGAGCGAGTTTGCATAGCCCCACCAGGAGTAGGTTGCACCGCTACAGGCCGCTGGGATGCGTGCCACAAAGCTGTTTCCGGCAGCGCTGCTGGCTGCAAGATCAATTGCGGCGCTGTTGAACACTGCTTCAGTGCACGCCGCCTTCTTGTATCCGATGGCGTACTTGCCGGTCTGCACAGCCGATGCGGCGGTGACCTTGCCGCCGCTGATTGTGACGGTCACCTTCATGAAACCGTACTTGTAGTTGAAGTTGCTCCCTGTATACGTCCCGTTATGCAGCGTCGCTGCCGCCGGAGCGGTCGGCACTGGTGTGGCCGTAGGTTTCGGCGTTGCGGTTGGCTTTGGAGTTGCAGCGGGCGTGCCCGAAGCTCCAGGCGCGACCGATGCACCCGCCGTTGGAGTCGGAGTCACGGTTGGATCCACGCTCGCCGTTGGCGTCACCTCTGGACTTACGCTCACCAGCGGATCTGGTGACGCAAACGGGTCGGGTGAGATCCCACCAATCCCCGCTTGGGCCGGTGGTACGTACCCAACGATCAGGCGCAGCCCTGCGATCGTAAAGATGAGTGTGAACAGACCTCGTCGTGGCATGTGTGTGCTCCTCTCTGCCCTATTGGGCTACCAACTAAATCGCTCAAGATGGATCTGGTGACGTGGTACGCCGATGTCGCGCAGGCTCTTCTCGACGGTGGCCATCATGCGCGGTGAGCCGCACAGATAGATGTCGCGCTCGCGCACGTCTGGGTAGGCAGCCCATAGCCCACCAGGCGAGAGCGGATCGTCATCAAAGGTGAACTGGTCACGGCTCCCCGTCACAAAGTTGAGGTCGGCGCCGCGCGCCTCCGCAATTCGTGTGAGCTCCCGCTTCAGGACCACTGAGGCGTTCGATGGGGCGCGATAGAGGAGCGCCATGTCGCCACGGCGCACGGGGAGCACCTCAAAGAGTGCGCGCAGGGGCGTGATGCCGATGCCACCCGCAACGAGGAGCACCTTCTCGCGCGTGCGCACCGCTCCGGTGAGAACGCCATATGGCCCTTCAAGGAAGACACGGGTGCCAGGCTTCAGCTGCTGGAACTCATGCGTACGATCGCCGAGATCCTCGATCGTGAAGCGCAGGTGCACTCCGTTGGGGCCGGCCGAAAGCGAGAAAGGATTGGAGCGCCACCAGCCCTTCGCATTGAGCACGCGGATGCCAAACCACTGCCCCGCCCGAACTGGGAGCTTGTTCATCGCGCTCCCTGTGATCCAGAGCGAAGCGACACCGTCCCGCTCAATCACCACCTTGTCGATGTAAAAGCGATGACGAAGGTTGCGCAGGAGCGGCTCAAGGAATCGGAAGAGGATCAGCGGCACAAAGGCAATCGCGTAGAGGGCGATCCACGAGTTTCGGGCGAGCTCGTCGTTCACGAAGTCGGTGCCGATCGTGAGCTGGTGCAAGAAGCCCAGCGCCATCGCCACGTAGACGTAGAGGTGAATGCCGTACCAGGTCTCATATGCCAGCCGCGCACGTGCGGCACGAATTGAGACCACAGCGACCAGGATGAGGAGGGCGAGCGCGATCGTGGCGCCAAGCCCACCCGCTTCAAGAATCGTGAAGGTGTAGATCTGTTCCCACACCTCGCCGATGGTCGGAACCGTGATGGCCCCAGAGAGCCCAATGGTTGAGGTCACCGCGTGCGCGACAAGGAACCAGACGCTAGTAAAGCCGGCGAGTCGATGGATGCGTGACGCCTCGTCACTCCCCAACACTTGATCAATGAACGGCGCACGGGACATGAGCAGAATGCCGACCAGCGCCAAGTAGGTGCCGAAGAGCGCGGTAAGTTGCCCGATGGCGGTGAGTGCATTTAGTGGGCTGTCGAAGAGCTGAAGGCCGCCGTGCCGCACCCACATCGCGGCGATGATCAAGGCGACACCAAACACCCCCCA